>NZ_JBYTEP010000005.1:0-142414 GCF_058792015.1 Cellulomonas sp. EB106-03-03-XG116 | reverse complement strand
GTCCGGGGCGGGGGCCGGGTCCGGGGCGGGGGCTGGGGCGGGGGCGGGGGCGGGGGCCGGGTCCGGGGCGGGGGTCGGGTCCGGGGCGGGGGCTGGCGCGCGAGGCGCCGCGGGGGCGTCGCGGTCGTCCGCGGCCCCGCACCGGGCGTCGCGCCCGGGGCCGCCGCTCGACCTGTCGGCCGGCACCCCCGACCCCGCGCTGCTGCCCGCGCTCGGGCGCGCGCTGGCCCGGGTCGCCGCGGCCACCCCCGCCGCGGGCACCGGGTCCTACCTGGGCGCACCCGTCGTCGAGCCGCTGGAGCGCCTGCTGCGCGCGTCCTGGCCGTTCACGCCGCAGCGGGTCACCGTCGTCGACGGCGCGGTCGACGCCATGAGCCGGACGCTGGAGCAGCTCGCGGGGTTCGGCGACCGGGTCGTCGTCGAGGACCCGTCGTTCCCGCCGATCTTCGACCTGTGCGACCAGCTCGGCCTGGAGCGGGTGCCGGTGCCGCTCGACCGCCAGGGCCTGCGCCCCGACGCGCTGGCGGCGGCGCTCCGCACCGGTGCCGAGGTGATCGTCCTGCAGCCCCGCGCGCACAACCCGACCGGGGTCTCCATGACCTCGACCCGGGCGCGCGAGCTCGCGGCGGTCGTCCGGAAGCACCTGGCCGCGACGCCCGGCGCGGGGCTGACGATCGTCGAGGACGACCACTCCGGGGAGATCGCGTCGTCCGCCGACGTGTCGCTCGGCAGCCACCTGCCCGACCGCGTCGTGCACGTGCGGTCGTACTCGAAGTCGCACGGTCCGGACCTGCGGATCGCCGCCGTCGGCGGGCCCGCGGCAGTGCTGGACCGGGTGGTCGCGCGCCGGATGCTCGGGCCGGGCTGGACCAGCCGGCTGCTGCAGCACGTCCTCGCGGACCTGCTCGACGACGGCGAGGCCCTCGCGGCCGTGGCCCAGGCCCGCCGCACGTACTACGCCCGGCAGCGCGCGCTGACCACGGCGCTCGCCGAGCGCGGCGTCGAGGTGCAGCCGGGCGACGGGATCAACCTGTGGGTGCCGGTCGCGGACGAGGCGACCGCCCTGGTCCGGCTGGCGGCGGCGGGGATCCGCGTGGCGCCGGGCCGGCCGTTCCGCGCGGGCGCAGCGCCGGGGGCGTCGGCGACCGACGGCGCGGGCGGCGCGGTCGGCGCGGTCGGCGCAGGCGGGCCGGGCGGCGCAGGCGGGCCGGGGCACGTCCGCGTCACCGTCGGCGCCCTGGCAGGCGGCCCGGACGAGGTCGCCCGCGTCGCGACGGCCCTCGCCCTGGCCGCGCGCGCGTAGCGCCGCGCACGCGTCGCGCCGCGCGCTGAGCGCCGCGCGCGCGGCGAGGTGCTGTCGCCGAGTCTCCGCCTCCGGACTCTGCGGCGGCGCCGGCGTGCAGGGCGGAAGTGCAGACTCGGCGCGGCGTGCGCGGCGCGCGGGCGTAGGGTGGTCGCGGACCAGGCCGGATGTGGCCTGGGTGTCGTCGCCCGCGCATGGGCGGCGCGGCCACCGGGCGCGACGTGCACCCTCCCCCGGCCCGCAGCGGCGGACGCCCTCCGGCGTCGCCCACGGGTCCGTCTCCCCCAGCGTCCACCGTCGGACCGTGCGTCCGACGCGGGCGCGCGGACCGCCGACGACGTCGCCGCGGCCCCGCCCGCCCGCGCCGTCGCCGCATCCCGTCAGGAGCCCGTCCTTGCGCAGCACCCGCCGCACCGCCGACCCCACCACCCCCGGCCGGAGCACCCGCGCCCGCGCCGCCCGCCTCGTGCTCGTCGCGCCCGCCGTCCTCGCCGTCGCGGCGCTGGCTGCCTGCGCCGGCGGCACCGCCTCCGCCGACGGCACCTCCGCGGCCCCCGGCTCGACCGCGTCCGCCGACGGCTTCACCCCCGTGACCCTCGACAACTGCGGCACCGAGGTCACCGTCGACAGCCCGCCGGAGCGCGTCGTCGCGATCAAGTCGACGTCGATCGAGATGCTGCTCGCCCTCGGCCTGGAGGACCGCCTGGTCGGGACCGCGTTCGCCGACGGGCCCGTGCCCGAGGAGTACGCCGCCGCGTACGACGCGGTCCCGGTGCTGTCGGACAAGGTCCCCGGCCAGGAGGCGCTGCTGGAGGTGCAGCCCGACTTCGTCTACGCGGGCTGGGAGTCGAACTTCTCCGACGACGGCGCCGGCGAGCGCTCCGCCTTGCAGGGCCTCGGCATCGGCACCTACGTCTCCCCGGCCGCGTGCAAGGAGGACGGGTACATGCCGGACCCGCTGACCTTCGACGGCCTGTTCGACGAGATCCGCGAGATCGCCTCGGTGTTCGGCGTCGAGGACCGCGCCGAGGACCTGATCGCCGACCAGCAGGCCGCCCTCGACGCCGTCGAGCCCCCGGCCGAGGAGACCACCGCGCTCTGGTACTCGTCGGGCACGGACACCCCGTACGTCGGCGCGGGCATCGGCGCGCCCCAGATGATGATGGACGCCGCCGGGCTGACCAACATCTTCGCGGACGTGCACGACACCTGGACGTCGGCCGGCTGGGAGCAGGTCGTCGCGGCCGACCCCGACGTCATCGTGCTGGTCGACGCCACCTGGAACACCGCCGAGAGCAAGATCGCGATGCTCGAGGGCAACCCGGCCACCAGCCAGCTCACCGCGGTCAAGGAGCACCGCTACCTGACCGTGCCGTTCCCCGCGGCCGAGGCGGGCGTCCGGAACGCCGACGCCGTGGTGAGCCTGTCCGAGCAGCTCGCGGACCTGGAGGGCTGACCCCGCCGATGACGACCACCGCGCCCCCGGGGGGACGATCCGGCCGGACACGCCGTCGGCGTGTCGGTCAGGATCGTCCGCTCGACGCGCACGCTGCCGCCGGGAGCCGGCCCCCGTGGCGACCGCCGCTGGTGCCCACCCTGCTCGTGGGCCTCGCGCTGCTCGTCGCCACCGTGCTCGTGTGCGTGACGATCGGGCCGGCGGACATCGCGGTCGCCGACGTCGCACGCAGCATCGCCGGCCACCTCGGGCTCGGCCCCGCGGCGGGCGCGGACGGCGGGGTGCCGGTGCTGACCGACGCGATCGTCTGGGAACTGCGGCTGCCGCGGGTGCTCACGGGCGCGGCGGTCGGCGCGGGCCTGGCGCTGGCGGGCGCGGTGATGCAGAGCCTGACCCGCAACCCGCTCGCCGACCCGTACCTGCTCGGGTTGTCGTCGGGCGCGTCGCTCGGGGCGGTGGCGGTGCTCGTCGTCGGCGTGGGCCTGCTGCTGCCGGTCGCGGCGTTCGCCGGGGCGCTCGCCGCGCTCGTGGCGACGCTGAGCCTGGCCCGGGTCGGCGGTGTGCTGACGCCGGGGCGCGCGGTGCTGGCCGGCCTCGCGGTGTCGCAGCTCGCCGCCGCGGGGACGTCGTTCGTCATCTTCTGGTCGGCGACCGGCGACTCCTACCGGGAGATCCTCAACTGGCTGCTCGGCTCGCTCGCCGGGTCGACCTGGCAGAGCGTGGCGATCGCGGCCGGCGCGCTCGTCCTCGTCGGCACGGTGCTGGTCGCCTCGGCCGTGCGGCTGGACGCGTTCGCGTTCGGCGACACCGCCGCGGCCGCGCTCGGCATCCACGTCGACCGGACCCGGTGGGTGCTGATGACCCTCGTCGCCCTGCTGACCGGGGCGATGGTCGCGGTCAGTGGGTCGATCGGGTTCGTCGGCCTGGTGCTCCCTCACGCGGTGTCCACGCTCACCGGGCCCGCGCACCGGCGGCTGCTGCCGGTCGCCGCCGTCGTCGGCGCGATCTTCCTGGTCTGGGCGGACACGGGCGCGCGCACCGTGTTCGACCCGCGGGAGCTGCCGGTCGGCATCGTCACGGCGCTGATCGGCGTCCCGGTCTTCGCGGTGCTGCTGCGGCGCGGGAGGGGGTCGGCGTGGACCTGAGCATCGCGGGCGTCGGCACCCGGCTGGGCGGCCGGTGGATCGTCGACGGCGTGGACGCCACCCCGCCGCCCGGCGCGCTGACCGGCCTGCTCGGGCCGAACGGCGCCGGCAAGACCACCCTGCTGCGGCTGATCGCCGGCCTGCTCGACCCCGAGGCCGGCGCCGTGCTGCTCGACGACGTGCCCGTGCACACCGTGCCGCGGCGCGAGCGCGCCCGCCGGGTCGCCCTGCTGGAGCAGGAGTCGTCCTCGACCGTCCCGCTGACCGTCCGCGAGGTCGTCGCGCTCGGGCGCATCCCCTACCGGACGCTGTGGGGCACCGACGCGGACGAGGCCGCCGTCGACCGCGCACTGGCGGCCGCCGACGCCGCGCACCTGGCCGACCGGGCCTGGTCCGCCCTGTCCGGCGGCGAGCGGCAGCGGGTGCACATCGCCCGTGCGCTGGCGCAGGAGCCCGACCTGCTGCTCCTCGACGAGCCCACCAACCACCTCGACGTCAGCGCCCAGCTGTCGCTGCTCGCGTTCGTCCGCGACCTCGGCCGCACCACCGTCGCCGCGCTGCACGACCTCAACCTCGCCGCCGCGTACTGCGCGCACGTGCTGGTGCTGGCCGGGGGCCGGCTGGTCGCGGCCGGCGACCCGCGCGACGTGCTCACCGCCGACCTGGTGCGGGAGGTGTACGGCGTCGACTGCGCCGTGCTGACCCACCCCCGGACGGGGCGGCCGGTGATCGCGTTCGGCGACCCGGTGCCGGGCGCGTCACCGACCGGCGCCGACGACTCCCGCGACGACCCCCGCACCCCCCGGCCCGAGCCGGTCCCCGAAGGAGCACGATGAGGATCACCGTCCTGTCCGGCGGCGTCGGCGGCGCCCGGTTCACCCGCGGCCTGCTGGCCCTGCTGCGCGACCGGCTGCCGGACGGCCGCGGCGGCAGCACCGCCGAGGTCACCGTGATCGCCAACACCGGCGACGACATGTGGCTGCACGGCGTCCGGGTCTGCCCCGACCTCGACACCCTCATGTACACGCTCGGCGGCGCCGTGCACGAGGAGCAGGGCTGGGGCCGGCGCGAGGAGACCAGCCGGGTCAGCGCCGACCTCGCCGCCTACGACGTCGGCTGGGACTGGTTCACCCTCGGCGACCTCGACCTCGCGACCCACCTCGCCCGGACCCAGTGGCTCCGCGAGGGCCGGACGCTGTCCGAGGCCACCGCGCTGCTGAGCCGCCGGTGGGGCCTCGCCGAGCAGGGCGTGCGGCTGCTGCCGATGGCCGACGAGCCGGTCGAGACGCACGTCGTGGTGGCCGACCCCGACGGCGGCCCGGGTGCCGAGCGGACGATCCACTTCGAGGAGTGGTGGGTCCGGCACCGCGCCGCGCTGCCCGCGCGGCGGTTCGTGCAGGTCGGGCTCGGCTCCGCGCAGGCGGCGCCCGGCGTGCTCGACGCGCTCGCGACGGCCGACGTCGTGGTCGTCCCGCCGTCGAACCCGGTCGTGTCCGTGGCGACGATCCTGGCCGTGCCGGGCGTGCGGGCGGCGCTCGCCTCGACCGCGGCGCCGGTGGTGGGCGTGTCCCCGATCGTCGGCGGGGCTCCCGTCCGCGGGATGGCGGCGCAGTGCCTGGCGACGATCGGCGTCGAGGCGACGGCCGAGGCGGTCGCCCGGTTCTACGGCCGGCGGGACGACGCCGCGCGCACCGGCGCGGACGCGGGGGTGCTCGACGCGTGGCTGGTCGACACCGTCGACGCCGACGCGGCGGAGAAGCTGGCGGCCGACGGCTGGCGGGCCGGGGCCGCGCCGACGCTCATGACCGACGTGCCGGCGACGGCGCGCATCGCGGCCGAGGCGCTGGCGCTCGTCGGGCGCTGACGCGCGTGACGGCGGGGCCCGGCGAGCGCCCGGCGAGCCGGCCGTGAGGTCGTCACATCCTCGTGAGGTCGTCAGAAACGAGTGACGACCTCACGAGGATGTGACGACCTCACCGCGCCGGGGCGCGCCCGACAGGACGGCCCCGCAGAACCGCCCCGCGCGGCCGAGCGCCCCGCTACCGTCGACGCGAGAGCACCACCGGACCCGGGAGGCGGCATGCGACGGCGGCGGGCAGCGGTGCGGGCGGCGGTGACGGTGGGCGGGATCGCGGCTCTGGTGCTGGTGTTCGCCGACGGCCTCCCCCGGGTCCCGGTCGTCGCGGAGCCCGGACCCTGGACCGTCGTCGCCGGCCCGGACGTCACCGGCGACGCCGCGGCGTGCTGGGACGACCCGGCCGTGCTCTGGGCGATCACACCCGCCGTCTGGCCGCCGGCGGCCGTCACCGTGCAGCTGGTGGAGGGTGCGACGCGCGACGACGCGCAGCGGGTCGTGGCGTGCCTGGCCGACCGCGCGGGGTACTCGCCGATCATGCTGCGCGGGCCCGAGGACTGACGCGCCCGGGCCGTCAGCCCAGCGGCCCCAGCCGTCGCAGGAGCGCCCCCGTCCGTCCGCCGACCCCGCGGTCCACGAGCGCCGCCAGGTCCGCGGGGACGTCCACGTCGTGCCGCAGCGTCGCGTCCGCGGGCAGCGCGATCTCGGCGTGCCCGAGCGCCCGGTGCGCCGCCGCCGACCCGCCGCCGAACGCCGGCCGCAGCGCCGCCCCCGCCCGGGCGGTGAGCAGCGTCGTCCCCGTGCCCTCGGCGTCCGGCAGCACCGCGAGCGGGTGCGCCTCGGCGGCCGCGAGCGCCGCGTCGAGCTCGGCCGGGTCGAGCCCGGGGAGGTCGCCCAGCAGCACGCCGACGTGCGCGGTCGGCGCCTCACCGCGGGCCGCGGCCACCCCGGCGGACACGGCGCGGTCGAGCGACGCCCAGCCGCCCGCGGCGTCCTCGGGCGCCGGCGGCGGCTCGGGCAGCACGCGCACCCGGGGCAGCGCCGCTGCAGCCGACGTCACCTCGGGGTCGGCGGTCACCACCACGACCCGGGCGACGCGCGGGCTCGCGAGCACCGCCTCGACCGTGTCGAGGGCCATCGCCCGCACGAGCGCGGCCCGCGCCCGCGGCTCCAGGACGTCGGCGAGCCGGGTCTTGCCGCGCCGCGCGTCCTTCACCGGGACGACCAGGACCCACCGACCGAGCAGCACGGACGCACCCTACGCGGGGCCGCGGCCCGGCGGCGCGCGCGTCCGGCACCGGCGGCTCGCTGCCCGCCGCTCGCGCCCGCACGGCGTCGTCGGCCCGGCGCGGGCAGTCGGGGTCGCCCCCGGCGCCGGCCCGCGCCGTCAGCCGCGCCGCGGGTCCAGCGCCGCGTCGATCTCGGCCCGGCAACCCGTGACGAGGGCGTCGAACGCCTCGCCGGGCAGCGGCCGGTCGACGGTGAACCGGATGCCGCCCTTGGTCGCGTCGAACCCGTCGAGCGTCGCCAGCACCGCGGCGGTGACGTCCGAGCTGAACGGGTACGCCGTGCACCCGCGCGGGCCGACCACCACGGCCACGAGCGGCCGCCCCCGGTGGCGGTACGCGGCCATGCCGTAGCTCGTGCCCTGCTCGGCGTCGGGCACGAGCGCCCGCACCCGGTCCAGCAGCCCGGCGACGACCGTCCGCTCCGGGTCCGGCAGCGACGCGACGTACTCCGTGACCTCCGTCATGGGTGCTCCCCCTCTTCCGCGCGGGTCCGCCTCCCCCGATCCTGGCAGGGCGGCATCCAGGGTCAGCCTCTCGCGATCACCCGGATGCGCGCTCCACCCGGGCGGTGCGCCGCCGATGGGTGGGGGGACAGGATGTCGGCGGGCCGGGCAGGAGGCGGGGCGATGAGCGTGCGGCAGCGCGTCATGTCCGTGCTCACCCTCGCGGGCTGCCTGTTCGGGGTCGTCGGCATCCCGCTGGGCTGGGGCGCGCACGAGCCCGCGCGGTTCTGCGCCACGGCGACGGACTGCCCGGACCTGCGCTGGTCGACGGTCCTCACCGACCCGGGCGCGGGCGACGCGGCCGTCCTGCCCGCGGCGGCCGCCGCGCCCGTCGCTCCCTGAGGGCCCCGGGCCCTCAGCAGTCGGTGTGCCCCGTCGCGCACCACTGGTGCCCGACGTCGACCACCAGCCGCGACCCGGCACCCGGACCGGCGAGCACGAACGCCCGGAACGGCAGCCGCGCCCGGACGCCGAGCCCGACCGTCGACACCCCCTCGAAGCTCCCGGCCCAGGCGACCTGCCGGAACGTCCGGTAGCCCGCGGTGCTCACGAGGTCGGTGCCGACGCCGACGAAGAACGCGTCGGTCGGGACCACGTTCACGCGCGCGATGACCTCGAGCCGCGCCCCGCCGCGGACCGGGACCACGGCGCCGGACCCGTCCGCGGTGACCTGGTCGACGTACCGCACCGACCACGCGGTGAGCGGCCGGTCGACGTCGAGGACGAGCCGGTCGTAGCAGTCGTGCCGACCCGCGCGCACGTCCGTGAGCTGGCCCGCCGACATGCCCGGGACGCCCTTCGCGAGCGAGCCCCAGACCTGCCCGCAGTACGGGTGGGCCGACGCCGCGGGTGCTGTGAGCACGGCGGCCCCGAGCAGCAGCGAGAGGACGGACAGCAGGGCGAGCAGTCGGCGGCGCATGGCGGTACCCCCTCGTACCCCGTCCACGGTCCGCCCGCGCCGCGGCCCGGTCAACGACCCGTGGCACCCGCCGCGGGTGAGATCGGCGACGCGCGCCGCTCGGGCACAATGGCGCGATGACCCTGTGGCTGACCGGCGACGCCGACGCGGACCGCCTGCTCGACTCCGACCCGTTCGCCCTGCTGACCGGGATGCTCCTCGACCAGCAGGTCACGATGGAGTCGGCGTTCGCGGGCCCGGCCAAGATCGAGCAGCGCATGGGCGGCTTCGACGTCCGGCGGATCGCCGAGGCCGACCCCGAGGAGTTCACCGCGCTGTGCGCCACTCCCCCGGCCGTGCACCGGTTCCCCGGGTCGATGGCGGGCCGCATCCAGGCCGTGGCCCGCGCCGTGGTCGACGACTACGACGGCGACGTCACCCTGCTCTGGACCGACGGCGACCCCGACGGCGCGACCGTGCTGAAGCGGCTGAAGGCGCTGCCCGGGTTCGGCGACCAGAAGGCGCGCATCTTCCTGGCCCTGCTCGCCAAGCAGCGCGGGGTCACGCCGGCCGGCTGGCAGGAGGCCGCGGGCGCCTACGCCGACGACGTGCCGCGGTCGATCGCCGACGTGCGGGACCCGGAGTCGCTGCGGCGGGTCCGCGAGACCAAGCAGGCCGCGAAGGCCGCCGCGCGGGCCGCGAAGGCGTAGGCCCGGTCGGGCGGCGCGTCCGGTCCGGTGACCGTCCCGCCGCCCGACCGCCCGGCACCGGCGCGGGCTCAGCCGGCCCGGACCGGCGACCCCAGCCAGTCGTCGAACGACAGCCGCCCTCGCACGGCGTCGGGCCCGCCGCGGAGCGCGCCCGAGGCGAGACCCGCCCCGTACCGGCCCGGGAGCCGCACCTCGAGCACCCGCCGCCGCGTGCCCTCGTGCGCCGACAGCCGGCGGATCATCGCCGCCAGCGTGTCGTCGGCCGGCCCGACCAGGTCCGGCGCGCGGCCGACCGGCCCGCCCTCGGCCACCGCCACCAGGTGGTCCGCGACCTCGGCGGCGGCGACCGGCCGGGTCAGCGTCCGGGGCGCGAGCGTCACCGGCCCGACCGAGGCCCGGGCCACGATCTGCCCCGCGAACTCGTGGAACTGCGCGGCCCGCACGATCGAGTGCGGGACCCCGCCCGCCGCGACCAGCCGCTCCTGGGCGAGCTTGCCCGCGTAGTAGGACGCGTCGATCCCGTCGATCCCGACGATCGACAGCGCGACGTGGTGCGGCACGCCGACCCGCTGCTCCGCGGCCAGCAGCCGACCGGTGGTGGCCGTGAAGAACGCGATCGCGCCCTTGGCCGACAGCGTGCTCGTGCTCAGCACGTCGACCACGGCCTCCACCCCGTCGAGCGCCGCGTCGACCGCGGCGTCGGGTCCGGTCGCCACGTCGACCCCGCGCGCCCGGCTCAGGACGACGACGTCGTGCCCGTGCTCGCCGGCGACCCGCACCACGTGCCGCCCCACCGTGCCGGTCCCGCCGCAGACGGCGATCCTCATCTGCCCCTCCTCGTGCTCGTGCCGGCGCGCGGCGGCTGCCGCGCCCCGACAGGTCGACGACGCAGCCCGCCCGGATGTGAGGTCCGGGCCGCTCCGGGCGTCAGCGGAGCGTCCACCGGGTCAGCTTCGCGGGGTCGACGACGAGCCAGACCCGGGTGATCCTGCCCGCCTCGACCGCGAAGGTGGCGACGCCGAACAGGTGGTCGCCGAGCGTCATCGCGTAGCCCAGGCCGTCGGCCGTGTCCCGCTCCTCGAACCGCAGCGCCGGTCGCTTCGCGAGCAGGCCGAGCAGGAACCGCGCGACGTGGTCGTCCCCGCGCACGGGGTTCGGCGCGGCCCGCACCACCCCGCCGCCGTCGCCCCGCAGCTCGACGTCCGGCGCCAGGACCCGCAGGAGCCGGCCGAGGTCGCCGCCCAGGCTCGCGTCGAGGAAGGCCCGGACGACCCGGTCGTGCTCGCTCGCGCCGACCCGCTCCCGACGGCCCTCGCGCACGTGCCGGCGGGCGGAGGTCGCGAGCTGCCGGGTGGCGGCCGGGGACCGCCCGACCACCTCGGCGATCTCGTCGAACGACAGGCCGAAGACGTCGTGCAGCACGAACGCCACCCGCTCGGCCGGCGTCATCGCCTCCAGCACGGTGAGCAGCGCGGTGCTCACCGTCTCGTCGAGCGCGACCCGGTCCGACGGGTCGGTCGCGGGGGCGCCGTGGAGGGTCGTGACCGGCGCCGTCCCGGCGAACAGGTCGGCCGGCACCGGCTCGGGGAGCCACTGCCCGACGTGGGTCTCCCGCCGCACCCGCGCGGACCCCAGGTGGTCGAGGGCGACCCGGCCCGCGACGCGCGTCAGCCACGCGGCGGGCACCCGGACGGCCGCGCGCTCGTCGGGGTCGAGCCGGTACCACCGCAGGTACGTCTCCTGCACCACGTCCTCGGCGTCGCCGACCGTGCCGGTCATCCGGTACGCCAGCGAGAGCAGCCGCCGGCGCTCCGCGGCCACGTCGACGAGCCCGTCGTCCGCGGGCCGGTCCTGGTCGGTCACGTGCGCTCCTCCGCGTCGTCGTCGGCGACGGCGGCGTGCCCGCGAGCCGCCTAGCCCGCGAGCCCCTTCGGCACCGACAGCCCGACGAGCCGCAGCAGCCGGACCACCGTCTCCTCGACGAACGTGTCCTCCGGCTCCTCGCCCTCGATCGCCATGAGCCGCCGGACCTCGTTGGGCTGCACGTCGAGCGCGCCCACCGACTCGGCCCACGTGGCGAAGGCCTCCGACTCGGCCTCGACGTCGACCGGCTCGCTCTCGGACGGGTCGTCGTACAGGTCGCGCGGCTGGAACCCGAGGTAGAACCGCCCCAGGCCCTCGGGCGCCGGCCGGTAGTCGATCACCGCGATGTCGCTGTCCTGGACCTCGATCGCCAGGCTCGGGGTGGCCGCGAGGTCGCCGCCCCACCGACCGTCGCCGTACTGGAACTTCTCGGACGTGCCCAACCCGGGCCTCCCTCTCGTCGTGCCCCCGCCGTCGGCGCGATGCTAGCCGCGCCCGACCGGGTGGCGGCGGACCCGGCGCCCGGGTGATCCCGCGCGCCCGGTTCGCCGCGCCCGGTCCCGTGCTGGCACGATCGCCGCATGATCGTGGTGACCAGCAACGAGATCCCCGGCTACCGCATCCAGGCGGTGCTCGGCGAGGTCATGGGCCTGACCGTGCGCTCGACCAACATCGGGGCCAACTTCACGGCGGGCTTCCGCTCCATCGGCGGCGGCGAGATCCCCGAGTACACCAAGATCATGTACGAGTCCCGGCACGAGGTGATGCGCCGCATGACCGAGGAGGCCGCGCAGCGCGGGGCGAACGCGATCGTGGCGATGCGGTTCGACACCGACTCCATCGGGCAGTTCAGCGAGGTGTGCGCGTACGGCACCGCGGTGATCGCCGAGCCGATCCCGGCGGGCGAGCCGGGCGCGACGGGGCAGTCGGCGCAGATCGCGGGTCAGCAGCCGGGGCGGTGACCGGTCGGCGCCGCCGAGCGCGGCAGCCGGCGCCGAGCGCGGTAGTTCGAGCTGCCGCGCTCGGCTGGGACCACCGCGCTCGGCGCGGACGACCCCGAGCCTCAGCGCTCCGCGCCGCCGGCCCCCGCCGCGTCCTTCCACCCGCGCGCGTACGCCTCCGCCGTGCCCTCGGCGAACATGTCGTCCGGCCCGGTCCGCACCAGCACCCGCGCGCCCGGCCCGTCCTCGACGGTCACGACGTGCGCCAGCCCGCGCACCACCGCGACGGGCCGTCCGGTCGCCTTGCCCTTGACCAGCTCGGCCGCGGCCGCGATCTCGTCGGCGACGGCCGCCATGCTCACCTGGAGCGGACGGCCGTGGGTGTCCGTCGAGCCGCGCAGGTCGTCCAGCACCCGCACGCCCGCGGCGCCGATCGCGATGTCGGTCTGGCCCTGCCGCCAGGGTCGCCCGGCCGTGTCGGACACCACGACCCCGACCGTCACCCCGAACCGCTCCCCCAGCACCGCGCGCAGCGCCCGGGCGCTGGCGTCCGGGTCCTCGGGCAGCAGCAGGACCGTGCCCTCGTCGACGTTCGACGCGTCGACGCCCGCGGCGGCCATCACCAGGCCGAGCCGGTTCTCGACGATCCGGGTGACGCCGCCGGGGTGCTCCCGGGTCGCGACGACCCGGACCGTCTCGGCGGTGATCGCCGCCTCGCGGTCCTCCGCCTGCACGACGCGGCCCTCGGCCTTGGACACCACCTTGCTGGTCACGACGAGGACGTCGCCGTCCGCGAGCGCCGTCGCCGGCCGGGCCGACGCGTCCGCCGCCAGGGCGTCGCCGAGCAGCCCGGCCAGGTCGTCGCCGGGGCGCACCTCGCCGATGCCGGGGACGCCCCAGGCGGTGAGCAGGTCGGCCGCGGCGGAGACCGGGCCGGCGCCGGCGTCGGTCACCGTCAGCGCACCAGCTTCGGCAGCACGTCGCGGCCGAACACGTCGATCCACTCGCGCTGGTTGCGGCCGACGTTGTGCAGGTAGATGCGGTCGAAGCCGAGGTCGACGTACTTCTGGATCTCGGCGCGGTGCACGTCGGGGTCGGCCGAGATGACCATGCGGCCCTCGAAGTCCTCCGGGCGGACGAGCTTGGCCATCTGCGCGAAGTCGAACGGCGAGCGGATGTCGCCCTTCGGGAACTTCATGCCGCCGTTGGGCCACTCGACCATCGCGTTCTCGAGCGCCTGCTCGTCGGTGTCCGCCCAGGACAGGTGCAGCTGGAGCACCTTCGGCAGGTCCTCCGGGTTCCGGCCCGACTCGCGGACGCCCTCGTCGAACTTCCCGAACAGGCCGCTGATCTTCTCCAGCGGGGCGCCGACGGTGATGAGGCCGTCCGCGTGCTTCCCCGCGCGCTTGGCCGTGACGGGGCCGGCGGTGGCGACGAGGATCTCCGGGGCGACCTCGGGCATGGTCCACAGCCGGGTCGACTCGAGCTTGTAGAACTGCCCGGCGTGCTTGACGTCCTTGCCCGCCGACGAGGCCGTGAACAGCTTCTTGATGATGTCGATGGCCTCGAACATCCGGTTGATGCGCTCGGGCGCCTCGGGCCAGTACTGGGCCGTGATGTGCTCGTTCAGCGCCTCGCCGGACCCCAGGCCGAGCCAGTGCCGGCCCGGGTACATCGCGGCGAGCGTCGCCGACGCCTGCGCGACCATCGCCGGGTGCCAGCGGAACGTCGGCGCGGTCACCCCGGGGCCCATGTCGCCGGTGGTGCGCTCGCCGAGCGCGGCCAGCACGTTCCACACGAACGCCGACTGCCCCTGCTGCGGGACCCACGGCTGGTAGTGGTCGGCCGCCATCGTGCCGAGGAACCCCTGGGACTCCGCGTACGCCGACAGCTCGACCGCCTCGGTCGGATGGAACTGCTCCAGCATCGCCGCGTACCCGACCTGCAGGCCCTCGGCCACCACACCCTGTGCCACGAACGCTCTCCCTCGTGCCCGGGCCGCGCGGACGCGCGTCCCACCGTCGAGCCTAACCAGCGGGTGTTACGGAGACATTCCGGCCGCGCGACGCGTCGCTCTTGACCCGCGCCGCCGGGCGCTGCGACGCTCCCCCGGCCGACGTGAGGAGCACCGATGCCCCGCCCGATCATCCTCGACTGCGACCCCGGCCACGACGACGCGGTGGCCCTGCTGCTCGCGCACGGCAGCCCGGAGGTCGAGCTGCTCGCCGTCACGACCGTCGCGGGCAACCAGGACCTCGACAAGGTCACCCGCAACGCGCTCGCCGTCGCCCGGGTGGCCGGCCTGACGGGCGTCCCGGTCGCCGCGGGCGCAGACCGCCCGATCGTCCGGGTCCGGGACCACGCCGCGAGCATCCACGGCGAGTCGGGCCTCGACGGGCCCGTGCTCCCGGAGCCCGCGCAGGCGCTCGACCCGCGGCACGCGGTCGACCTGATCGTCGAGACGGTGATGAGCCGGGAGCCCGGCACCGTGACGCTCGTCCCGACCGGGCCGCTCACCAACATCGCGCTGGCCGTGCTGCGGGAGCCCCGCATCGTCGACCGGGTGCGGCAGGTGGTGCTGATGGGCGGCGCGTACCGGACGGGGAACTGGTCGCCGGTGGCGGAGTTCAACATCCGCGAGGACCCGGAGGCGGCGCGGGTGGTGCTGCGCGCCGGGTGGGACGTCGTGGTCGTCGGGCTCGACCTGACGCACCAGGCGCTCGCCACTCCGGAGGTCGTGCGCCGGATCGCGGACGTCGGCACCGCTCCCGCCCGGTTCGTCGAGGAGCTGCTCGCGTTCTTCACCGCGTCGTACCGGGACACGATGGGGTTCGACGCGCCGCCGGTGCACGACCCGTGCGCCGTGGCCTACGTGATCGACCCGGCGGTGATGACGGTCCGGCGGGCGCCCGTGGACGTGGAGCTGGCGGGCGAGCTGACCACCGGGATGACGGTCGTCGACCTGCGCGCCCCTGCACCCGACGACTGCCCGACGGCGATCGCGCTCGAGCTAGACCGGGACCGGTTCTGGGACCTGGTCGTCGACGCCCTGGAGCGCATCGGCGACCCCGGCTGACGTCAGCGCGGCGCCTGCCCCAGGATCGCCGAGGTCAGCGCGTCGATCGGCTCGCGCGGCGACTGCGGGTTGGCCACCAGCGTGATGTCCACGTCCCCGAGGTCCGGCAGCCCGAGCGCAGCGGCCGGCAGCTGCACCAGGTCCTCCGGCAGCAGGCTCTGGGGCAGCACGGCGATGCCCAGCCCGGCCCGGAGCGCGGCGAGCACGCCGTTGACCTCGATCACCTTGCACGTCGTGCGCCACGGCCGGCCGGCCTCGGTGAGGGCCCGGACGGCGGCCTGCCGGGTGAGCGACGCGCCCTGGTAGGTGATGAGCGGCACCGGCGCCTCGGCGTCGACCGCCGTGCCCGGCACCGCGACCCACACGAGCCGGTCCCGTCGGACCAGCTGCCCCTCGGCCTGGCCGGTCGCCTCCTTGATGTAGACGAGGTCGAGCTGGCCCGCCCGCAGCCGCCGGTGCAGCGCGCCGCTCTGCGCGACGGTCAGCTCCAGGTTGATCCGCGGGTGCAGGCGGCGGAAGTCGCGGAGCACCCGCGGGAGCTGCGCGAGGGCGAGGTCGTCCGCCGCGCCGAACCGCAGCCGCCCGTGCATCGCCGAGCCCGTGAAGTACCGGGTCGCCTCGTCGTGCGCCGCGAGGATCGTCCGGGCGAACGTCGCCATCGCCTGGCCGTCGTCGGTGAGCTGCACGCCGCGGGTGTCCCGGTCCAGGAGGCGGCGCCCGGCGGCGTCCTCGAGCTTGCGCACGTGCTGGCTGACCGTGGGCTGCGACAGGGACAGCCGGGCCGCGGCGCGCGTGAAGTTCAACGTCTCGGAAACGGCGAGGAAAGTGCGCAGCTGGTCGGGGTCAAACACGACGGTCCTCCGGCTCGGGCGGCAGGCCGCTGACCTGCGGCGCCTCCACCACATCATTACAGAACATGATCACAGTGATTGCCGCCATCACCTCAAGAAATCGCGCCGGGCGCCGTAGCCTAGAGGGACACGACTCGTCACGGACCTGAGTTCCGCACCGACACCTCACCGCATCGCCTCAGCAAGGAACACCTGTGCCCTCGGCTCGCCGCCACGCCCCGTCCCCGACCCGCACCCGCCGCACCGCCACCGCCGCCCCGAGCCGCCTGAGCCGCACGCTGCACGGCCCGCGCCTCGCGCTGCACCGCCGCCCCCGGCCGGTGGCCGACACCCCCGCCGACGCCGCGGCCGCCGCCGCCTCCCCGGCGCCCGCCGCCCCGAAGCCGCGGAACGCGACGCTCGCCGCGCTCGGCGTCCGCAACTTCCGGCTCTACGTCTTCTCCCAGGTCCTGACCAACACGAGCGGCTGGGCCGCCCGCGTCGCCCAGGACTGGCTCGTGCTCAGCCTCACCGGCTCGGCCGCCCTCGTCGGCCTCACGGTCACGCTGCAGTTCGTCCCGATGCTGCTGCTCGGGCTCGTCGGCGGCGTCGTCGCGGACCGGTTCCCCCGCCGACGGGTCCTCATGGTGACCCAGTCGATCTTCGGGCTCTCGACGCTCGCGATCGGCGTGCTCGCGATCAGCGGGCACGTCCAGGCGTGGCACGTCCTGGTCGCCGCGTTCGTCAGCGGGCTCGCCACGGTGTTCGACAACCCGGCGCGGCAGGCGTTCGTGCACGAGGTGGCCGGCCCGCAGCACCTCCGCCAGGCGATCAGCGTGAACTCCGCGGTGTTCCAGCTCGGCGGCCTGGTGGGCCCCGCGGTCGCCGGCGGCCTGATCAGCGCCGTCGGCGAGGGCTGGACGTTCCTGCTCAACGCGGTGGCCTGCCTGGCCGCCGTCGCGCTCCTCGCGGTCATGCGGACCGCCGAGCTCACCGCGACGCCGGTCGTGGCGCGCGCCAAGGGCCAGCTGCGCGAGGGCCTCGCGTACGTCCGCCGCAGCCCGCGGATCCTGTGGTCGGTGGTGCTCGTCGGGTTCGTCGCGGTCACCGGCGTCAACATGGCGACCGTGCTCGCCGCGTACACCGACCAGGTGTTCCGCACCGACGCCGGCGGCTACGCGCTGCTCACCTCGATGCTCGCGGTCGGCGCGCTGACCGGGGCGCTGCTGTCGACCCGCCGGCGCGGCAGCCGGATCACGCACCTGGTGCTGCTCGCCGGCGCGATCGGCCTGCTCCAGCTGCTCGCCGCCGCTGCCCCCTCCCGGCCGGTGTTCATCACGGTGCTCATCGCGATGGGCGTCGTCACGCTGCTGTACCTCACGGGCTCGAACACGCTCGTGCAGACGACGGTCGCCCCGCACGTCCGCGGCCGCGTCATGGCGCTGTACGTGCTGGTGCTGCTCGGCGCGCAGGCCGTGTCCGGGACGCTGATCGGCTGGGTGTGCGAGCACCTGGGCGCCCGCGCCGGCATGGTCGCGTGCGGCGTCGGGCCGCTGCTCGGCGCGGTCGTCGTCGGCCTGGCGCTGGCACGGCGCAGCGAGGGCGGCACCCGTGCGACGTTCCACCGCTTCACGCACCGGTCCCCCGCGGACGAGGCTGCCGAGCCGGCGCGCGAGGCCGTCGCCGCCTGACACCTCGCGGGTCCGGCCCGGGCCGGGCGGGGCCCGGGTCGGTGCTGCACCCGGGTACACCGCGGACGCAGCACCGGCACCGACTCCCCCTCGGCCCGTGGGTACACCGCGTACGCACCACCAGGACGAACTCCCGCTCCGCCCGCGGGTGCACCGCGTACGCACCAGGAGGACGATCGCGGCCCCGATCGCGGGAGGATGGCGCCGTGCCCCTGATCCGCGTGCGCCGCGCCGGCGTCGTCCCCTCGGTGGTGCTGCGCCAACGGCTGACCCCCGACGAGCGCGCGCGCCTCGACCGCGCCGCGCCCGCCGACCGGGACGCCGTCGCCTCGGTGCTGCTGCTCGCGCGCCGCGCCGTCGCGGAGGCGTGCGGGGTGGCGCCGGACGCGGTCCGGGTCCGGCGCCGCTGCCCCCGCTGCGGGTCGGCGGCGCACGGGGTCCCGGTCGCGGACCGCGCGGACGGCGGGCCGGTGCCGCACGTCTCGCTGAGCCGCGGGGGCGACCTGGTCGTCGTGGCGCTGAGTGACGCCGGGCCGGTCGGGGTGGACGTCGAGCCCGTGCGCCGGACCGAGGGTGGCCCGCGGGACGGTGCGAGCGTGCACGCCCAGGGTGGCGACGACCTCGCGCGCGTCGTGCTCGCGCCCGGGGAGCCGCCCGCCGCCGGGCCGCACGGGCTGCTGCGCACCTGGGCGCGCACCGAGGCGGTGCTCAAGGCCGCGGGCACGGGCCTGGCGGTCGACCCGCGGGCGCTGCGGGTGTCCGACGCGGCCGGCCGGCCGGGCGTGCGGGTCGTGGACCCGGCCGCTGGCGCGGCCCTCGCGCCCGCGCCCGGCACCCGCTGGTGGCTCACGGACCTCGACGTCGGGGCCGACCACGTCGCCGCGCTCGCCGCGCTGCTGCCCGTGTCGCCGAGCGCCCCCCCGGCGCTCGACGACCGCACCTTCCCCCTACCCTGACGGGCGCATCACCGCCGAGGTCGAGCGTTTTCGCCGAGGTCGAGCGGTTCAGCGGGCGCGTCGCGGGCGAACGCTCGACCTCGGCGTCCGGGGGCGCGTCAGCGCCCCCGCGGCAGCGCCGGGAGCGGCGCCGCGCCCACCCACGCGCCCAGCAGCGCGCCCGGGTCCACCCCTGCCACGTCCGCGACGCACGCCGCGAAGGCCGCCGTCGTCACCGTGGCGTGCCGGTGCCGGGTCGTCCACGCCCGCAGCACGTCGAAGAACGCCCCGTCGCCGAGGTCGGTCCGCAGGGCGTGCAGCGTGAGGGCGCCGCGCTTGTACAGCCGGTCGTCGAACATGAGGTCGGGGCCGGGGTCGCCGATCACCAGGTCCTGCGGCAGCCCGGCGAGCCGCTGCCGGACGGTGCGGGCCTGCGCGTCGGCGGACCGCCCGCCGGACTCCTCCTCCCACAGCCACTCCGCGTACGCGGCGAACCCCTCGTGCAGCCAGATGTCCCGCCAGGTCGCGGCGGTGAGGCTGTTGCCGAACCACTGGTGCGCGAGCTCGTGCGCGACCAGCCGCTCGGTCCCGCGGCGGCCGTCGACGTGGTTGGCGCCGAACACCGACAGGCCGTGCGCCTCGAGCGGGATCTCCAGCGGGTCGTCGGTGACGACGACGTCGTACCGGTCGAACGGGTACGGCCCGAACCGGTCGACGAACAGCGCCATCATCTCGGGCTGCCGGGCGAAGTCGTGCGCCTGAGCGGCCCGCAGCCGCGGCGGGGCGACGACGTCCTGCGGGACGGGACCGCCGGCGAGCGCGGTCCGCTCGTACCGCCCGATCTGCACGGTCGCGAGGTAGGGCGCGGTGGGCTCGCGCTGCTCGAACTCCCAGCGGACCCGGCTCGACCGCTGGCGGCGCGAGACGAGAGAGCCGTTGCAGACGACCTCGTAGCCGACCTCGGTGGTGACGGCGATCCGGAACGCCGCCTTGGCGCACGGCCGGTCGTCGCACGGGAACCAGGACGGCGCGCCGTCGGGCTGGCCGGCGACGATGACGCCGTCGGTCAGCTCCTCCCAGCCGACCTCGCCCCAGGGGCCGCGGCGGGGACCGGGGCTGCCGCCGTAGTGCACCTCGACGGTGACCGGCGCGCCGGCGGCGACGGGCCGCGCGAGCCGGACCTCGAGGCGCCCGTCGCGCACGGCGAACCGCCCGGGGCGGCGCCCGTCGACCAGGACCCGGGACACCTGCAGCCCCACCAGGTCGAGGGCCAGCCGGTCGAGGTCGGCCGCGGCGGTGGCGTGCACGACGGCGCGCGCGTCGAGCCGGTTGGTGGCGACGCGGTAGTCCAGGTCGAGCTCGTAGCGGGCGACGTCGAGCCCGCCGGGGCCGCGGTCGGGCAGGTACGGGTCGGCGCCCTCCGCCGCGGCCGTCGCCCGGCCGGCCCCCGGACCCCACGGACCCCCCGTCACGCCGTCACCGGCGCGACCGGGTTGCCGGTCCAGCGGCTGCCCGCCGGGATGGACTCGCCGCGCAGCACGAGCGACGCGGGGCCCACGGAGGCGCCCGCGCCGAGGCTCGCGGCGGGCAGGACCACGCCGTGCGGGCCGACGCTCGCGCCGTCGTCCAGGCGGACGGTGTCGATGCTCATCACCCGATCATGGAACAGATGCGTCTGGAGCACGCACCCGCGGTTCACCGTCGCCCCGTCGCCGAGGGTCACGAGGTCGGCCTCGGGCAGCCAGTACGTCTCGCACCAGACCCCGCGGCCGATCCGGGAGCCGAGCGCCCGCAGCCACAGGTTCATCGCCGGCGAGCCGACCGTCGCCGGGCCCAGCCACGGCACCGCGACGACCTCGAGGAAGGCGTCAGCGAGCTCGTTGCGCCAGATGAACCCGCTCCACAGCGGGTGCTCCCCGGCCCGGATCCGGCCGACCAGCGCCCACTTCGCGACGACGGCCACGGCGCACGCCAGGACCGCGGCGCCCACGACGACCACCGGGGACAGCAGCGCCGCCGCGCCCAGGCCGCGCGCGTGCGCCACCTCGCCGAGCACGAGCAGCACCGCGACGCCGATGCCGAACGCCACGACCACCGCGAGCAGCCGGCACGCCTCGACGAGCGCCCGGGCGACCCGAAGCCGCACCGGCGGGTCGAACGTGCGGGAGGTGTCGGCGTCGCCCGGCGTCCGGCGCAGCGGCTCGGGCGGGGAGCCGAGCCACGACGTGCCGGGCTTGGCCCGCTCCGGCGCGCCCGACAGCACCGCGACGAGCCCGCGCTTGGGCACCGCCCGGCCGGGCGCGATCATCCCGGAGTTGCCGAGGAAGGCGTACTTGCCGACCTTCGCCCGCTCGACGCGCAGCCAGCCGCGGCCGAGCTCGTAGGAGCCGATCAGGGTGTCGTCGGCGAGGAACGACCCGGCGCCGACCGAGGTGAGCGCCGGCAGCATGAGCACGGTCGACGCCTCGACGTCCCGGCCGACCCGCGCGCCGAGCGCCCGCAGCCACAGCGGCGTCAGGGTGCTCGCGTACAGCGGGTACAGCGTGCTGCGGGCGTCGTCCATCAGCCGCTGGGTGGCCCAGACCTGCCAGCCGACCCGGCTGCGCACCGGGTGGTGGCCCTCGGCGACCCCGATCCCGAGCAGCCGGACGCCCCCGAGCGTCACCAGCGCGAGCACCGCGAACGACGCCAGCGCCGCGAGCGGCACGGCCCGCAGCGCGTCGTACCACGCCCCGCCCCACGACCCCGCGTCGCGCACGCCCGCGGCGACCACCAGGAGACCGACCGTCGCGGCGACGACCGGCAGCGCCGCGAGCGCCGCGGCCGTGGCCCCGTACACGCCGACCCACCGGCGCCCGCGCGGCGCCCGGCCCGCGGGCCACGACTCGGCGGCCGGACCGACGAACGCCGCCGGCGACCCCGCCCACAGCTCGCCCGGCGCGACGCCGGACAGCACCGCGGAGCCGGCGGCGACCTGCGCGCCCTGCCCGATGCGGACGCCCGGGGCGAGCGTGCTCCGGGTGCCGACGGTCGCGCGCTTGTCGATCCGCACCCGCCCGACGTGCAGCACGTCGCCGTCCAGCCAGTGCCCGCGCAGGTCGACCTCGGGCTCGACGGCGCACCGGTCGCCGAGCGTGAGCAGGCCGGTGACCGGCGGGGCGGTGTGCAGGTCGACGTCGGCGCCGACCTTCGCGCCCAGCGCCCGCGCGTACACGGCGGTCCACGGCGCGCAGGACAGGTTCTCGGCGCCCGCGGCGGCGGCCCAGCTCTCGGCGAACCACAGCCGCAGGTGCACCGACCCGCCGCGCGGGTACCGCCCGGGCCGCATCCCGCGCAGCAGCGTCCGCGCGACCAGGACGGTCGAGCCCATCCGGCCCAGCGGGCTGATGAGCACGAGCCAGCCCAGGGCGAGCCACCACCAGGACCCGGGCACCGGCTCCAGCCAGGGCACCGCCCCGGTGACGGCGAGCAGCTGCTCGGCCGCCAGGAGCCAGGTCAGCCAGCGCAGCCCGACGAGCGCCGCGAGCGGCACGCCCAGCAGGGCCTGGACGGCCTGCGCCCGCGCCGGCGTCGGCACCACGACCCGCTCCGAGGCCGGCGCCGCGGGCTCGAGCTCGTCCAGCCGGCGGGCGAGGTCCGCGAGCCGGGGGTACTCGTAGACGTCGGCGACGGTCACGGTGCCGAACCGCTCGCGCAGCGCGGAGACCAGCTGCGCGGCGACCAGGCTGCCGCCGCCGGCCGCGAAGAAGTCGTCGTCGGGCCCCGACACCGGCGCGCCGAGCGCGGCCGTCCACCGCTCGGCGACCCAGGCGGCGGTCGGCGACAGCCCCACGGGCGCGGCCCCGGGGTCGCCTGCCCCTGCGCCGCCGGGCGACCCCGCCCCGGCCCCCGGCAGCGGCCACGGCAGCGCGTCCCGGTCGACCTTGCCCGACCCGCGGGTCGGCAGCGCGTCGACCACCGCGAGCAGCGGCACCAGCGCCGCGGGCAGCACCTCCCGGAGCCGGGCCCGCGCGTCGCCGAGGTCGAGCGTCACCCCCTCGGCCGGCACGAGGTACCCGGCGAGCACCGCGGTCCCCGCCGGGGTCCGGCGCACGGCGACGGCGGCGCCCGCGACGTCCGGGAGCGCGCCCAGGGCCGCCTCGACCTCGCCGAGCTCGATCCGCCGCCCGCCGATCTTGACCTGGTCGTCCGCCCGCCCGACGAACAGCAGCCCGGCGCGGTCGAGCCGGACGACGTCGCCGCTGCGGTACGCCCGCTCCCAGCCCAGGCCCGGCGCGGGCGCGTACATCGAGGCGTCCTTGACGGGGTCGAGGTACCGCGCCAGGCCGACCCCGCCGATGAGCAGCTCGCCCGTCTCGCCCTCGGCGACCGGGGTGCCGTCCTCGCCGACGACCGCGAGGTCCCAGCCGTCCAGCGCCAGCCCGATCCGCACCGGCCCCTCGCCGGTCAGCCGCGCCGCGCACGCCACGACCGTCGCCTCGGTCGGCCCGTAGGTGTTCCACACCTCCCGCGCCGGGGTGGCCAGCCGCGCCGCGAGCTCGGGCGGGCACGCCTCGCCGCCGAAGATCAGCAGCCGCACGCCGGCCAGCTCCTCGGGCCGCCACAGCCCGGCGAGGGTCGGCACCGTCGAGATGACCGTGATCCCCTGCGCGACCAGCCACGGGCCGAGGTCCATCCCGGTGCGGACCAGCGCGCGCGGCGCGGGCACCAGGCAGGCGCCGTGCGCCCAGGCCAGCCACATCTCCTCGCAGGACGCGTCGAACGCCACGGACAGCCCCGCGAGCACCCGGTCCCCGGGCCCGAGCGGCGCGTCGGCCAGGAACAGCCGCGCCTCGGCGTCGACGAACGCGGCCGCCGACCGGTGCGTGACGGCCACGCCCTTCGGGGCGCCGGTCGACCCGGAGGTGAAGATGATCCAGGCGTCGTCGCCGAGCCCGGGGCCGCGCACGACCGCACCCGCACCCGCACGTGCCCCGCGCCGCCGCCCCGCGGCCACCAGCGCGCGCAGGTCGCCCTCGGCGAGCACCCGGTCGACCGCGGCCTCGGCGAACACGGTGCGCGCCCGCTCGTCGGGGTCGTCGACGTCCACCGGCACGTACGCCGCGCCCGCGGCCAGCACCGCGAGGATCGCCGTGTACAGCTCGGCGGTGCCGGACGGCACCCGCACGCCGACCCGCGACCCGGGCCCGATCCCCTCGGCCACCAGCGCCGCCGCGGCGGCCCGCACCACCGCGTCCAGCTTCGCGTACGTCAGCACCGTGCTGCCGTCGTCGACCGCCGGGGCGTCGCCGTGCGCCGCGACCGTCGCCGCCAGCACGTCCGCCAGGGTCCGCGGCGCAGGCGCCAGCCCCGACCGCAGCAGCCCGTCCGGTTCGCCCACGTGTTCCTCCCGCCCGTCGGCCGCACCACGTCCGGGCGGCCGACCGGCACTGTGACACAGGGTCCCCGGGCGGGTCGCGGCGGCCCGCCACCGTTCACCGGCGCGTCGCCCGGCGTTCGCGTCCCGGCCACACCCGGACGCGTCGGGGGAACCCCCGACATCTGGGAAGATGGGTGACCATGACCGACCTGTCCCCCGCCGCCACGCCCGCCGCACCCCCGACGACCGCCGCCGCGGCCGTACGCGCGGTGCGCGAGGTACCGGACCGGGTGTCGCTCGACGGCGTCGAGGACCGCTGGGACGGCGCGTGGACCGAGCAGGGCACGTACGCGTTCGACCGGTCGAAGACCCGCGAGCAGGTGTACTCCATCGACACCCCGCCGCCCACCGTCTCCGGCTCGCTGCACGTGGGCCACGTGTTCTCCTACACGCACACCGACGTCGTCGCCCGGTACCGCCGCATGCGCGGGGCCGAGGTGTTCTACCCGATGGGCTGGGACGACAACGGCCTGCCGACCGAGCGCCGCGTGCAGAACTACTTCGGCGTGCGCTGCGACCCGTCGCTGCCGTACGACGAGGGCTTCGAGCCGCCGCACGTCGGCGGCGAGGGCAAGAGCGTCAAGGCCGCCGACCAGGTGCCGATCAGCCGTCGGAACTTCGTCGAGCTCTGCGAGCGGCTGACCGTCGAGGACGAGCAGCAGTTCGAGGCGCTGTGGCGCCGGCTCGGCCTGTCGGTCGACTGGTCGCGGACGTACCAGACGATCTCCGGCGAGGCCCGCGCCGTCGCCCAGCAGGCGTTCCTGCGCAACCTCGCCCGCGGCGAGGCGTACCAGGCCGAGGCGCCGGGCCTGTGGGACGTGACGTTCCAGACCGCCGTGGCGCAGGCCGAGCTCGAGGCCCGCGACTACCCGGGCGCGTTCCACAAGGTCGCGTTCCACCGCGACGGCGCCGACCCGGTGTACATCGAGACCACCCGCCCGGAGCTGCTGCCGGCCGTGGTCGCGCTCATCGCGCACCCCGACGACGAGCGCTACCAGCACCTGTTCGGCACGACGGTCACCAGCCCGCTGTTCGGCGTCGAGGTCCCCGTGCTGGCGCACCCGGCCGCCGAGCCGGACAAGGGCGCGGGCATCGCGATGTGCTGCACCTTCGGCGACCTGACCGACGTGCAGTGGTGGCGCGAGCTGCAGCTGCCGACCCGCTCGGTGATCGGCCGCGACGGCCGCCTGGTCCGGGACACCCCGGACTGGATCACCGACGGGGCCGGCCGCGCCCTCTACGGCGAGCTCGCCGGCAAGACCACGTTCTCGGCGCGCGAGGCGGTCGTGGCCGGCCTGCGCGAGTCGGGCGACCTGGACGGCGAGCCGCAGGCGACCCAGCGCAAGGCGAACTTCTTCGAGAAGGGCGACAAGCCGCTCGAGATCGTCACCTCGCGCCAGTGGTACATCCGCAACGGCGGCCGCGACGAGGACCTGCGGGCGCAGCTCCTCGCCCGCGGCACCGAGCTCGGCTTCCACCCCGACTTCATGCGGGTCCGCTACGAGAACTGGGTCGGCGGCCTGAACGGCGACTGGCTCGTGTCCCGCCAGCGGTTCTTCGGCGTGCCGTTCCCCGTCTGGTACCCCGTGTCGGCCGAGGGCGAGGTCGACCACGACCACCCGATCCTCCCCACCGAGGACCAGCTCCCCATCGACCCGTCGTCCGACGTGCCCGCCGGCTACACGGCCGAGCAGCGCGGCGTCCCGGGCGGCTTCGTGGGCGACCCCGACATCATGGACACCTGGGCGACGTCGTCGCTGTCCCCGCAGATCGCGGGCGGCTGGCGCACCGACCCCGACCTGTTCGCGCGGGTGTTCCCGATGGACCTGCGCCCCCAGGGGCAGGACATCATCCGCACCTGGCTGTTCTCGACGGTCGTCCGCTCGCACCTGGAGCACGGCAGCCTGCCGTGGAAGGACGCGGCGATCTCCGGCTGGATCCTGGACCCCGACCGCAAGAAGATGTCGAAGTCCAAGGGCAACGTCGTCACGCCGATGGGCCTGCTCGAGGAGCACGGCTCCGACGCGGTCCGCTACTGGGCGGCCTCGGCCCGACTCGGCACCGACGCGGCGTTCGAGGTCGGCCAGATGAAGATCGGCCGCCGCCTGGCGATCAAGGTGCTCAACGCGTCGAAGTTCGCGCTCGGGTTCGGCTCCGCCGAGCAGGGCGCCGCGGCGCTCGACCCGGCCCTGGTCACCGTGCCGCTGGACCGCGCGATGCTCGCCGGCCTGGCCGACGTGGTGGACCGCGCGACGGCGGCGCTCGAGGCGTACGACCACACCCGCGCCCTCGAGCTGACCGAGACGTTCTTCTGGACGTTCTGCGACGACTACCTCGAGCTGGTCAAGGACCGGGCGTACGGCGCCGGTGCGGCCGACGCGGACGTCACGGCCGAGACGGCGTCGGCGCGCGCCGCGCTGAACCTCGCGCTCGACGTGCTCCTGCGGCTGTTCGCCCCGGTGCTGCCGTTCGCGACCGAGGAGGTCTGGTCCTGGTGGCGCGAGGGCTCGGTGCACCGCGCGCCGTGGCCGGACGCGGAGCCGCTGCGGGCCGCCGCGGGCGACGGCGACTACGCCGTGGTGGCCGCGGCGGGCTCGGCCCTGGCCGCGCTGCGCAAGCTCAAGTCCGAGGCGAAGGTGTCGATGCGCACCGAGATCCTGCGGGCCCGACTCGAGGTGCCGGCGGCGCTGCTCGCCGGCGTGCAGGTGGCGCTGGGCGACGTCCGCGCCGCGGGCCGGGCCACGGGCGAGCTGGACGTCGTCGAGGTGCCGGACGCCCCGGACGCGACGGTCGTGGCCCGGGACGCCGAGCTGCTCCCGCCGGAGCCGAAGCAGAAGCCCACGGCCTGACGGCGCGCGCACGACGAGGGCGCACCCCCCCCCCGCGCGGGGGGGTGCGCCCTCGTGGCGTCTGGGGCCGCCGTGCGGGTGCGCGCCGGCGTGGCAGTCTGGGACCCTCGTCCCCACCGGGACTGGTTATGCATACGTATCGTCGCGAATGTATAGTCTTGCGGCCGGTCTTCCCCCACCAGGAGTCACCCATGCGCACCCGCACCCTCGCCGCCCTGCCCGCCGCCGTCGCGGCGGCGCTGCTGCTCGCCTCCTGCGGCGGCAGCGGCGACGACGCCGCCTCGTCCGACGGCGGGGTCCAGCTCGTCACCGACGGCACCCTCACCGTCTGCACGAACCCGCCCTACGAGCCGTTCGAGTACGAGGAGGACGGCGAGGTCGTCGGCCTCGACATCGCGATCGTCAACGAGGTCGCCACCGACCTGGGCGTCACCCTCACCACCAAGGTGACCCCGTTCGAGGGCATCCAGTCCGGCGCGGACCTCAACACGAACAACTGCGACGTCGTCGCCTCGGGCATCACCATCACCCCGGAGCGCCAGCAGAAGATCGACTTCTCCGACCCGTACTTCGACGCCGACCAGGGCCTGCTGGTCCCGGAGGGCTCGGACCTCGACAGCGTCGAGGCGCTCGAGGGCAGGACGATCGGCGTGCAGCAGGCGACGACCGGCGAGACCTGGGCCACCGACAACGGCCTGCAGACCGTGCAGTTCGAGGACCTCGGCCTGCAGATCCAGGCGCTCAAGACCGGCCAGGTCGACGCGGTCGTCAACGACATCGCGGTGCTCGGCCCGTACGTCTCCGAGGGCTTCGAGGTCAGCGCGAACTTCTCGACCGGCGAGCAGTACGGCCTCGGCGTGAAGCAGGGCAACACCGCGCTGCTCGACCAGATCAACGCGACCCTGGAGCGGATCCGCGAGGACGGCACCTACGACGACCTCTACACCCAGTACATCGGCACCGCGCCGATGAGCTCGGAGACCGCCTCGGCGTCGCCGAGCCCGTCGGACGGCTGACGTGACGACCACGTCCACGCCGGCGCCCGGGACGCTGCCTGCGTCCCGGCGCCGGTGGAGCCCGCGCCGGCGCGCGCGGGTCTTCCGGCTCGCCCAGTACGCGCTGCTCGTGGTCGTCCTGGTGGCGGTCGCGCTCGCGATCGACTGGCAGAACGTCGGCACCAACTTCTTCAACACCGACGCGATCGCGGCGATCGCCCCGCAGCTGCCGCGGGCGTTCCTCAACACGATCACCTACACGGCGGCCGGGTTCGCGGTCGGGCTGTCGCTCGGCACGGCCCTGGCGCTCATGCGGATGTCGTCGGTCGCGCTGTACCGGTGGATCGCGATCGTCTACATCGAGTTCTTCCGCGGCATCCCCGCGCTGCTGGTCGTGATCTCGTTCGGCTACGCGGTGCCGATCGCGTTCGGCGTGAACATCCCGTCGGTCACGACGAAGGCCGCGCTCGCGCTCGGCCTGGTGTCCGCCGCGTACATCGCGGAGACGCTGCGCGCGGGCCTGCAGGCCGTCCCGAAGGGGCAGGTCGAGGCGGCGCGGTCGCTCGGCATGTCGCACGGGCGCACGCTGCGCCAGGTCGTCGTGCCGCAGGCGTTCCGGATCGTGCTGCCGCCGATGACGAACGAGCTCATCCTGCTGACCAAGGACACCTCGCTGGTGTTCCTGCTCGGTCTGGCCGTCAGCCAGTACGACCTCACCAAGATCGGCCGCGACGCGCTCAACAGCGCCCAGGGCGGCCTGACGCCGCTGTTCCTCATCGGCGCCTGCTACCTGCTCATCACGCTCCCCCTGGGCCAGCTCGCGCGGTACCTCGAGAAGCGCACCGGCGCGAGGAGCCGCACATGACCGCCACCTCCCCCGCCGGGACCCCCGGCGCGCCCGTCGTCCGGATCGCCGGACTGCGCAAGTCGTTCGGCGAGCGCGAGGTGCTCACCGGCATCGACCTCGACGTGCACGCCGGCGAGGTGGTCTGCGTCATCGGCCCGTCCGGCTCCGGCAAGTCGACGCTGCTGCGCTGCGTGAACCTGCTGGAGGAGCCGACCGGCGGCGCCGTCGAGGTGCTCGGCGTCGACGTGACCGACCCGGACGTCGACATCGACCAGGTCCGGACCCACGTCGGCATGGTGTTCCAGCAGTTCAACCTGTTCGCGCACAAGACCGTGCTGGAGAACTGCACGATGGCCCAGCGGGGCGTGCTCAAGCGCTCCGCGGCGGAGGCGGACCGGATCGCCCGCGCCAACCTCGAGCGCGTCGGCCTGGCGGACCGCGCGGACGCGCACCCGGCGCAGCTGTCCGGCGGGCAGCAGCAGCGGGTCGCGATCGCCCGGGCGCTGTCGATGGACCCGCAGCTCATGCTGTTCGACGAGCCGACCTCGGCCCTCGACCCGGAGCTCGTCGGCGACGTCCTCGGCGTCATGCGGGACCTGGCCGACGGCGGCATGACGATGATCGTGGTGACGCACGAGATGGCGTTCGCGCGCGACGTCGGCGACCGCGTGGTGTTCATGGACGGCGGCGTCATCGTCGAGGACGGCCCCGCGGACCAGGTCATCGGGGCGCCGCGGGAGGCGCGCACGCGGACGTTCCTGCAGCGGGTGCTCGACCCGACGCACACCGACGTGGCCTGACGGCCCGCGCCGCGCACGACCCCGACCGGGTCGTCGGGATCCCACGATCCCGGCGGCCCGGTCTTGTCGTCCCGGGTCCCGGGTGGGTGCGCAGGCGGCCGATAGCATGGCGCGAACGGTCGACGCCGCTCGTCAGCGCGGTGCGGCCCCGGCCCCCCGACCCCCGCACCAGGAGCACCGATGCGCGAGTTCAGCGCCGACACGCCCGCCCCGCACGACCCCGCGCTCAACGTGCCCGGCCTGCTGCTGCGGCGCCTGGCGCGCGGCGCGTCGAGCGTGATCTTCGAGCGCTCGACCGGACTCGGCGGCTCCTGGGCGCCGGTGACGGTCGCCGAGTTCGTCCGCGAGGTGACCGCGCTCGCCAAGGGCCTGGTCGCGCAGGGGCTCGAGCCGGGCGACCGCGTCGCGATCATGTCCCGCACCCGCTACGAGTGGACGCTCACCGACTTCGCGGTGTGGTTCGCCGGCGGCGTCGGTGTGCCGGTCTACGAGACGTCCTCGGCCGAGCAGGTCGAGTGGATCCTGTCGAACTCCGGCGCCTCGCTCGTGGTCGTCGAGACCGCCGCGCACGCCGCGGTCGTCGGCCAGGTGCGCGAGGCGGTCCCCGCGGTCCGCGAGGTCGTGGTGATCGACGAGGGCGGGCTCGCCGGCCTGGTCGCCGACGGCGCGGGCGTCGAGGACGCGGAGATCGAGCGCCGCCGGTCCCTGGCCACCGCCGCGGACCTCGCGACGATCATCTACACCTCCGGCACGACCGGCCGGCCCAAGGGCGTCGAGCTGAGCCACGGGAACTTCGTCGACAACGCCCGCAACGGCGTCGCGGCGCTGGCCGAGGTGTGCGCGACCCCGGGCTCCCGGACGCTGCTGTTCATGCCGCTCGCGCACGTGTTCGCGCGGTTCATCCAGATGGTCGCGATCGAGGCGGGCTCCCCGCTGGGCCACACCCCCGACACCCGGAACCTGCTCGCGGACTTCGCGTCGTTCCGGCCCACGTACATCCTCGCCGTGCCGCGGGTGTTCGAGAAGGTCTACAACTCCGCCGAGCAGAAGGCCGGCCACGGCGCGAAGCTCAAGCTGTTCCGCTGGGCCGCGAAGGTGTCGATCACCTACTCCCGCGCCCTCGACACGGCGTCCGGCCCGTCCGCGCAGCTCAAGGCCGCGCACGCCCTCGCCTCCTCGCTGGTGCTCCGCAAGCTCCGCGACGCGATGGGCGGCTCGCTCCGGTACGCGATCTCCGGCGGCGCCCCGCTGGGCGAGCGCCTGGGCCACTACTACCGCGGGCTGGGCCTCGTGGTGCTCGAGGGCTACGGCCTGACCGAGACCACCGCGCCGTCCGCCGTGAACCGCCCCGGCCTCATCAAGATCGGCACCGTCGGCCCGGCGTACCCGGGCACCTCGCTGCGGGTCGACGACGACGGCAACGTGTTCGCCAAGGGCCCGCACGTGTTCCGCGGCTACCACGACAACGCCGCGGCGACCGCCGAGGTGCTGGACGCCGACGGCTGGTTCGCGACCGGCGACATCGGCACCCTGGACGACGACGGCTACCTGCGGCTCACCGGCCGCGCCAAGGAGCTCATCGTCACCGCGGGCGGCAAGAACGTCGCGCCGGCCGTGCTGGAGGACCGGTTCCGCGGCCACCCGCTGGTCAGCCAGGTCGTCGTCGTCGGCGACGGCCGCCCGTTCATCGGCGCGCTGGTCACCCTCGACGCCGACATGCTCCCCGGCTGGCTGTCCATGCACGGCCTGCCGCCGATGGACGTCCGCGCCGCCGGGAAGCACCCCGAGGTGCTCGCGGCCCTGGACCGCGCCGCCGCCCGCGCGAACGAGGCCGTGTCCCGCGCGGAGTCGATCCGCAAGGTGCGGGTGCTCGACGGCGACTTCACCGAGGCGAACGGCTACCTGACCCCCTCGCTCAAGGTGAAGCGCGCGCTGGTGCTCAAGGACTTCGCGGCCGACGTCGAGGAGCTCTACGTCGACACCCGGGAGCACTGACCGCACCCCCGCGCGCTGACAGTGGAAGGTTCTGACCGACACGCCGTGCGCGCGCCGGTCAGAACCTTCCACCGAGCGAGGGCCTCGCGGATCAGACCACGTCGTGCAGCCGGCGCTGGTCGGCCGACTGCGTCGGCACCGCCTCGCTGGGCGTCGACCCGTCCGTGTAGCGCAGCACCGCGCCCACCCCGTCGACCGCCTCGACCTGCCCGTCGAGCGCGATGGCGAGCCCGGCGTCCTGCCCGAGCGCGGCGCGCAGCAGCGCCACGTCGGCGGGCATCCTCCGGGCGCCCTCGGTGACGCCGATGCCGGCGAGGTCGTCCTCGCTGGACGCGATCTGCAGCGGGTCCGGGCCGACCCACAGCTGCCGGTCGCCGAGCGCCGAGCCCGGCAGCGTGACGTCCTCGTGCAGGACCAGCGCGCGGACCTGGCCGCGCTGCAGCACGGTCACCACGTCGTCGACGGAGGTCACCGCCGCTCCCCCGCGGCCGAGCTCCTCGCGGTAGCGCGCCAGCGTCTCCTCGCGCCGGCGCTGCCGGAACGCCTCGAGCGCCTCCGCCACCCGCTGGTGGAACACGTCCTGCTTGACGCCGTCGGCCCGGGAGCCGCCCGGGACCTCGACCAGGAGGTCCTTGGTCCGCGGCGCGACCGCGTGGCAGAGCAGCGACACGGCGCGCACGTCCCCGGTGACGAGCACGATCTCGGGCTTCTTCTCGACGACCTGCTTGTCGAGCTCGGCGGCGACGGTCTCCGCGTTGCGCTCCCAGGAGTCCTCGGCGCGCATCTGCACCCGCCGGGCCTTCCAGCCGTCGCCGCTCTCCTTGACCTTGCGGAGCTCGTCGTGGTCGCCCTCGACGGACTCCTTCTGCGCGGTGCGCAGGCCCGAGCCGTCCGACCAGGTGAGGTCCGCGCCCTGCCGGTCGACCTCGACCAGCAGGAACCGGGTGGCCTGGTCCGCGGCGCGCACCGCCGGCAGCAGCACCGGCACGTCGTCCAGGTGCGCGGTCGACTGCGCCGGCGCCTCCTTGAGCACGCGGTCCACGACGACGCCGTCGGCGTCCGCGATGACCACCCGCCCGTGCGGGCCGGCGACGCCGGTGGGCCGCGTGACCCGCTCCTCGATCTCGTCCAGCACGGCGGTGGCCGCCCCCGAGCGCTCGAGCTCCTTGCGCAGGGCGCGCCAGCGGCCCTCGACCTCCTCGTCGCCCGACGCGTCGGCGCGCGTGGCGTCGAGATGGATCGTGATGAACGGGGCGGGACGTCCGAGCAGGGGCTTGAGCCAGTGCAGTTCCACGAGCGACCTCCGAGGGTCCGGTTGCGTGGGTCGTGCCGGCGCAGCGTCGTCCGGGCCGCACCGACCGACCGGTCCTGACCCCTCCCACCCTCTGACAGCCGGTCGCGCGGCGCCACCCCGGAGGGCGGCGAGTTCCCGGCCGGGCGCCTCGTGGGCCGCGGCGGTCAGTCGGTGACCGGGTCGTCCGAGGCGGTCACCGGGGCGCGCTGGCCGTCCGGGCCCGCCGCGATCTCCTCGTGGTGCCGGATGACCTCCTCGACGATGAACGCGAGGAACTTCTCGGCGAACACCGGGTCGAGGTCGGCCTGGTGCGCGAGGTCCCGCAGCCGCGCGACCTGGCGCGCCTCGCGGCCCGGGTCGGACGCGGGCAGGCCCAGGCGGGCCTTCAGCACGCCGACCTGCTGGGTCGCCTTGAACCGCTCCGCGAGCAGGTGGATCAGGGCCGCGTCGATGTTGTCGATGCTGCCGCGCAGGCGGGCGAGCTCGGGCGGGAGCGCGGGGGTGCCGGCCGGGGTGCTGGGAGTCGTCACGCCCTCGATCGTAGGGGGCGGGCGGGACCGCTCAGGCGCTCTTCTCGCGGGGCGTGCGCTTGGCGGGCGCCTGCCGCGGGACGAGCGTCGGGTTGACGTTCTCCAGGACCACGCCGCGGTTCACGACGACGCGCTCCACGTCGTCGCGGCTCGGCACCTCGAACATCACCTGCTGGAGGACCTCCTCCATGATCGCCCGCAGGCCGCGCGCGCCGGTGCCCCGGAGCAGCGCCTGGTCGGCGATCGCCTCGACGGCGTCCTGCGTGAACTCGAGCTCGACGCCGTCGATCTCGAACATCCGCTGGTACTGCTTGACCAGGGCGTTGCGCGGCTCGGTGAGGATCCGGACGAGCGCCGACTGGTCCAGCGGCGAGACGGTGGTGATGACCGGGACGCGGCCGATGAACTCGGGGATCAGCCCGAACTTCAGCAGGTCCTCCGGCATGACGTCGCCGTAGACGTCCTTGTCGTCCGCGCTGTGCAGCGGGGCGCCGAACCCGATGCCCTTGCGGCCCGAGCGGCTGGTGATGATCTCGTCCAGCCCGGCGAACGCGCCGGCCACGATGAACAGCACGTTCGTCGTGTCGATCTGGATGAACTCCTGGTGCGGGTGCTTGCGGCCGCCCTGCGGGGGCACCGAGGCCGTCGTGCCCTCGATGATCTTGAGCAGGGCCTGCTGCACGCCCTCGCCGGAGACGTCGCGCGTGATCGACGGGTTCTCGCTCTTGCGGGCGATCTTGTCGATCTCGTCGATGTAGATGATCCCGGTCTCGGCCTTCTTCACGTCGAAGTCGGCGGCCTGGATGAGCTTGAGCAGGATGTTCTCGACGTCCTCGCCCACGTAGCCCGCCTCCGTGAGGGCCGTGGCGTCCGCGATCGCGAACGGGACGTTGAGCATCCGGGCGAGGGTCTGGGCGAGGTACGTCTTGCCGCAGCCGGTGGGGCCGATCAGCAGGATGTTCGACTTCGCGATCTCGACCGAGTCCTCGGCCTGCGCGGTGCCGACCGACGGGGTCGCCTCGCCCGCCTGGATCCGCTTGTAGTGGTTGTAGACCGCCACCGCGAGCGACCGCTTGGCGGGCTCCTGGCCGACGATGTACTGCTCGAGGAACCCGAAGATCTCCTTCGGCTTGGGCAGCTCGACCATCCCGATCTCGGTGGCCTCCGCCCGCTCCTCCTCCATGATCTCGTTGCAGAGCTCGATGCACTCGTCGCAGATGTAGACGCCCGGACCCGCGATGAGCTTCTTCACCTGCTTCTGCGACTTCCCGCAGAACGAGCACTTGAGAAGGTCCGCGCCGTCCCCGATGCGAGCCACGTGCGTCCCCTTCCCTCGGTGCGACCGGTCGGTCGCGAGTCACTGCGCTCCCGGGCGGACCGGCCACGGCCGACCGCCCATCGGTCCATTGCACACCACGGCGGGCCCGGTGTCAGCCCGCCACGCACCGGGCGCCGGGCGTGTCGGCCGGGTTCGCCCGTCCGGCGGTGGTCGCGCGCCCCGTCGCAGCCGCCCGGGGGCGGTCACGACGGGGCGCGCGGGGTGCCGCGGGGGCCTCAGCGGCCCCCGGGCTCCGTCACGGCTCGACGCGGGTGGCGATCGCGCCCTTGCGGCTCTCGAGCACCTGGTCGACGATCCCGTACTCGTGCGCCTGCTTGGCGGTGAGGATCTTGTCGCGCTCGATGTCCTGGCGGACCTTGTCCAGCGGCTGGCCGGTGTGGTGCGCGATGGTCTCCTCGAGCCACTCGCGCATCCGGATCAGCTCGTTGGCGTGGATCTCGATGTCCGACGCCTGGGCGTAGCCGCCGCCCTCCATCGCGGGCTGGTGGATCAGCACGCGGGCGTTCGGCAGCGCCAGGCGCTTGCCCGGGGTGCCGGCGGCCAGGAGGACCGCGGCGGCCGAGGCCGCCTGGCCGAGGCACACCGTCTGGATCTGCGGCTTGATGTACTGCATCGTGTCGTAGATCGCGGTCAGCGCGGTGAACGAGCCACCGGGCGAGTTGATGTACAGCGTGATGATGCCGTCGGGGTCGGTCGACTCCAGGACCAGCAGCTGGGCCATGATGTCGTCCGCGGAGGCGTCGTCCACCTGCACGCCGAGGAAGATGATCCGGTCCTCGAACAGCTTGGTGTACGGGTCCTGCCGCTTGAAGCCGTAGGCGGTGCGCTCCTCGAACTGGGGCAGCACGTAGCGGGACGACGGCGAGGTCGCGACGGACCCGGCGGTGCCGCCCCAGCCGCCGGCGAGGCGCCCGGCGCGGGCGATGAACTGCGACTCGGTGCTCACGAGTTCTCCTTACGAGGTCTGTTCTGGTCGGCGGGGGTCGGTCAGGCCGCGGTGCCGCCGCCGCCGGTGACGGCGCCGGCGTGGGTGACGACCTTGTCGACGAACCCGTACTCGAGGGCCTCGGGGGCGGTGAACCAGCGGTCGCGGTCCGAGTCCGCCGTGATCTGCTCGACCGACTTGCCGGTCTGCTCGGCGATCAGCTCCGCGAGCACCGTCTTCATGTGCAGGATCAGCTGGGCGTTGATGCGCACGTCGGTCGCCGTGCCGCCGATGCCGCCGGACGGCTGGTGCATCATCACGCGGGCGTGCGGGGTGGCGTAGCGCTTGCCCTTGGCGCCCGAGGAGAGCAGGAACTGCCCCATCGAGGCCGCCATGCCCATGGCCACCGTGGCGACGTCGGGCTGGATGTACTGCATGGTGTCGTAGATCGCCATGCCCGCGGTGATCGAGCCGCCGGGCGAGTTGATGTACAGGAAGATGTCCTTGTCCGGGTCCTCCGCCGCGAGCAGCATCATCTGGGCGCAGATGGCGTTCGCGTTCTCGTCCCGGACCTCCGACCCCAGCCAGATGATCCGCTCCTTGAGGAGCCGGTTGTAGATGGAGTCGTTGAGGCCGAGTCCCCCGGACTCTGCCCGGGCGATGGCCGGCGTCTGGTCGTTCACGAACGCTCCCTCGATCAGGACTGGTTGCTTGTCAGCGACCCTAACGCCCGGCCCGCCCGGCATCAGTCCCGGTCGGGCCCCGTTTCGCTGTCGGCGCAGGGGGTGCGCCCGCCCCCGGACGCGCGAGGGCCCCGCACCGTCGCCGGTGCGGGGCCCTCGCGTCGAGCGGGTGCCGGGGCTCAGGCCTTGGCGTCCTCGGCGGGCGCCTCGGTGGCCTCGGCCGCGTCCTCGTCGCCCTCGGCGGCCGCGGTGGCGGCGTCCTCGAGCGCGGTCTGCGCCGCGTCCTCCTCGTCCGTCCCGATGTACTCCGACAGGTCGACCGCCGCACCGGAGCCGTCGACGACGGCGACGTGCCGCAGCGCGACCGCGAGGGCCTTCGAGCGCGCGACCTCGGCGACCATCGCGGGGATCTGACCCTGCTGGTCGATGGTCTGGATGAACGTGTTCGGGTCCATGCCGTACTGGCGGGACGCGCTCACGAGGTAGTCGACGAGCTCGCCCTGGTTGACCTTGACCTCGAGGTTCTCGGCCAGGGTGTCCAGGAGGATCTGGTTGCGCAGCGCGGTCTGCGCCTGCTCCGTCACCTCGGCGCGGTGCACGTCGTCCTCCAGGCGGCCCTCGGACTCGAGGTGGCGGTGCACCTCGGCCTCGACGGCGCCGGCCGGGACCGGGATCTCGAGCTGCTCGAGCAGCTGCTCCAGGAGCAGGTCGCGGGCCTGGACGGCCTGGTTCTGCGCCTTGATCTTGGTGGCCTGCTCGCGCAGGTCCGCCAGCAGCTCGTCGACCGTGTCGAACTCCGACGCCATCTGCGCGAAGTCGTCGTCGGCCTCGGGCAGCTCGCGCTCCTTGACGGAGGACGCGGTGACGGTGACCTCGGCCTGCTCGCCGGCGTGGTCGCCGCCGACCAGCGTGGTCGAGAACGTCGTGGTCTCGCCGGCCGACAGGCCGGTCAGCGCCTCGTCCAGGCCCTCGAGCATGTTGCCCGAGCCGATCTGGTAGGAGACGCCGGAGACCGTGTCGACCTCCTCGCCGTCGATCTTGGCGACCAGGTCGATGACCGCGAAGTCCTTGTCGGCGGCCGGGCGGTCGACGCCGACCAGCGTGCCGAAGCGCTCGCGCAGGGTGTCCAGGCGGCCCTGGACGTCCTCGTCGGTGATCTCCGAGTCGTCCACGGTCACGGACAGGCCGTCGAGCGACGGGATCTCGATCTCCGGGCGGACCTCGACCTCGGCGGTGAACACCAGGTCGCCGTCGGTCTCGCCGGGCACCAGGCCGGGGACCTTCGTGACGTCGACCTCGGGCTGGCCGAGCGGGCGCAGCTTGTTCTCGCGGACGGCCTCGGCGTAGAAGCCGGACAGGCCCTCGTTGACGGCGTGCTCCATGACCGCCGGGCGGCCGACGCGCTGGTCGATGATCCGCGGCGGGACCTTGCCCTTGCGGAAGCCGGGGATGTTCACCTGCTCGGCGATGTGCGAGTAGGCGTGATCGATGCTCGGCTTGAGCTCGTCGTACGGAACCTCGACGGTCAGCCTGACCTTGGTGGGCTCCAGGGTCTCGACGGCGCTCTTCACTTCAGTGCTCTCCAACTGCTCGGATTCGTCTGCGCCGGGGTGCCCGGCGTGGGCGCTGGGGCGGGCCGGTCGGGCGGTTCCCCGCTCTACCCCGAGGGGCGGCACGCTTCGGCGCGCGCGGGCATGGCTCGCCGCACCGGCCCACGAAGCCTACGCCACCGCGCCGCGCCGCCGCCAAAGGGCGGTCAGCCCCGGCGGCGGTTCCGCCACTCGCGCCACGCGCCCGTCGACCACAAAGACCACGCGACCAGCGCGCCCTGGCCGGGGAGCCTGGCGAGCCGCTTGGCGTCGGTGTCGAGCCCGAAGGCGTCCGTGTGCGTGAGGTACTGCGACACGTTGCCCGGGAAGATCGCGACGAAGAACGCGGCCGCGGCCCACCCGACCGTCGTGCGGTGCCGCGCGGGCGCGACGGCGAGCGCGGTGCCGAGCGCGATCTCGACGACCCCCGAGCCGAGGACGACGAGGTCCTCGTCCAGCGGCACCCACGGCGGGACCTGCGCCCGGAACTCCTCGCGCGCGAACGTGAGGTGGCTGGTGCCGGCGAACGCGAGCACCGCCCCGAGGCCGATCCGGCCCACCGTCCGCGCGAGGCCGCCGCCCGGCCGCCTCTGCTGCTCCGCCATGTCCGCTCCCTGGGTAGACGAGTTCGTCTACCCATCGAAGCACAGGTGCGGGGGCGGCCGCACCCGTTGTCGCGCGGGCGCCGGCGCGGGCGCCGCGCCGGGCCGTCGGCCCGGGCGCGACCGGCGCGATCAGCCCGCGGGGTCGACGCGCCGACGGGCGGAGGCCCGCCCTCGCCCGGACCAGACGACCAGCGCTGCGCCCACCGCCCCGGCTGCACCGGCGAGGGCGGCCGCCGCCAGCACCGCCGTCCCCGTCGCGGCGAGGCCGGCGGACGGCCGCGTGGCGCGCGCGCCGGGGTCGCCGGCCGTCGCGGCCGTGGTCCGCGGCCCGGGCACCGGCCCGGGCGCCGAGCCGGGTGCGGAGCCGGGTGCGGAGCCGGGTCCGGCCCCGGGGACGGAGCCCGGCGCCGTCACCGCGACGTCGCCCGTCAGGACGCCGGACACCTCGCCCCGGAGCACCAGCGGCAGCGATCCGCCGGGCGGGACCTCGGCCGCCGTGGCGGTGACCGCGACGGACCCCTCGGCGTCGGCCGGCACCGTCCCGAGGTCGGCCCCCCCGAGCGTCACGCCGACGAGCTCGCCCGGCTGGAACCCGGCGGCGCCCAGGGACCCGGCGCGGCCCGCGACGAGGGCCGCGGCGGTGATCCCGGGCAGCCCGACGCGCCAGCGCACCGCGGTCGACGCGTTGCCGGCGGCGTCCTCGGCCTCGATGTCCAGGCGGTCCCCCGGCGCCGCCGCCGGCGTCAGGGCGAGCGACCACGTGCCGTCCGCGGCGGCCGTCGCCGTGCCGGCGAGCGCACCGTCCGCGTGCCGGACGCGCAGGAGGGCTCCCGGCTCGGCGGTCCCGGTGAGCGCGCGGCCGTCCGTCGGGCGCAGGACCGGCGCGGCGGGAGCGACGGCGTCCACCGTGACCGGCGCGCCCGGCCCGGCGACCCCGCGCACGGCGGCGACGGCCGTGAGGACCTCGCCGTGGAACGCTGCCGGGGCGAGGTCGACGACGACGGCCCCGTCGGGGCCGGCCACCGCCGACCCGAGGTCGGCGCCGCCGGCGTCCCGCACGGTCACGGTGCTGCCGGGCGCCGCCCGCGCGGTCAGCCGGGCGGCGGACGCGACGACGTCCCGGGGGGCGGCGGGCGGGTCGACGTAGGTGAACGGGGCGTCGAGCTCGAGGTCCGGGCCGGCGGTCACCCCGTCGCGCAGGACCGTGGCGAGCCGGACCGTGACGGGCCCGGCGGCCTGCGCCGGGGCGGTCGCGCGGACGTGACGGTCGTCGACGACCGTCACGTCCGTCCCCGCCACGGCGCCGAACGACACGGCGGCCACCCCGAGCGGCGGCCGGACGCGTGTCGGCACCGCGCTGTCCGCGCCGGTGCCGTCGGACGTCGCCCCGGCGGTGCCCGACCCCCAGGTCCACAGCGTGCCGTCGTCGAGCACCACCTCGGTGTGCTCGCCCTCCGACGCCAGGGCACGCGCCGGCCCGGGCAGCGGCACGCGCGCGGGTGCGGACGCGAGCGGGCGGGCCGGGTCGCCCAGGGCCGCGCCGCTCCCCCAGCTCCACACCTCGCCGTCGGTGGTCCGGACCACGGTCGCGGTGGCCGACAGCGCGGCCTGCGCGACGCGCGCGTCCGCCAGGCCCGGCACCTGCTGCGGCACCGCCGCCACCCCGCCGAGCGCCCCGTCCCCCAGCTGACCCCACCCACCGGAGCCCCACACCCAGAGCGTGCCGTCCTCGGCGACGGCCGCCGAGTGGTCGGCGCCGGCGCCCACCGCGACGATCCGCCGCGCACCCCAGCCGGTCACCTGGACCGGGGTCGACGAGGACGTCCTCGCGCCGTCACCGAGCTGGCCGAGCTCACCGCGGCCCCAGGCCCAGACCGTGCCGTCCTCCCGGAGCGCGAGCCCGTGCGCGGTCCCCGCGGCGACCGCGACGGACCGGGGCGTGTCGGCGAGCCCCCCGACCCGCACCGGCAGCGAGACCCCGACCTGGGCCGGCCAGCCCAGCTGGGCCTCGTCGTTGGCTCCCCAGGCCCACGTCCGCCCGTCCTCGGTGACGGCGAGGCTGAACTCCGCACCGGCGGCCACGGAGACCACGGGGACGTCGACGAGGAGCACCTGCCCCGGCACGTCGCGCCCGGCGCCGGAGCCGTGGCCCAGCTGGCCCGAGGACCCGTCGCCCCACGACCACAGGCTCCCGTCACCGGCCACCGCCAGGGTGTGCCGCTGACCGCCGGCGACCTGCGTGACCCCGCCCGGCAGACCACCGACGGGGACGCGGGTCGCCCGGTCGGCCGACGCGCCGTCGCCGAGCTGCCCGGCCGCCCCGCTGCCCGCCGCCCACAGCCGCCCGTCCGACGTGACCGCGAACGACGACGAGGCGCCGGCCCAGACGTCCGCGTACGTCGACCCGGGGACCTCGAGCTCGACCACCGCGCCCCCGGCGGTCGACCCCGCGTCCGGGCTCGGCGGCGCCGCGGCCGCCGACACCGGCACCCCGACCGCGAGCGCCACCGCGGCCACCGCCACCAGGCGCCGCGCGAACCCGGGCCGCGCGGGGCGGCGCCCGACCCGTCCGGGCGCGGCGGCGGGCGGCACGGTGCGGGCGGGCGGCATGCACGCGTCCTTCGGGTCGGGGGTCCCGCAGGGCACGGGTGGACGTCGCGGACGGTACTCGACGGGCGCGGGGGCACGGAAGACGGTTCCCTCCGGCGGCCCACACGGGGCCGCCGGCGGACGCGGTACGGTCAGACGGTGCCCGCCGCCCCCGCCCGCCGCGCCGCGTGACCGGCGGCTCCGCCCTGCGGACGGGTCTCGCGCTGGTCGCCCTGCTCGCCGTGTTCCTCGCGGTGACGACGGCCGCCCGGGTGCCGGTCCGCCGGGAGACCGTCGTGGCGGTGCTGCGGGGTGCCGTGCAGCTCGTCGCCGTCGCGGTCGTCATCGCGTGGGTGTTCCGGCATCCCGCCGCAGCGGGCCTCTACCTGGCGGTCATGGTGGCGGTGGCGGCCTGGACCGCGACCCGGCGCGTCGGCCTCGGCCCGCGCACGCTCGGCGCGGTCGGGCTCGCGGTGCTGGCGGGGGCGACCACCGCCGTCGTCCCCGTCGTCGCGAGCGGCGCGCTCGCGCTCGGCGCGCCCACGCTCGTGCCGTTCGGCGCGCAGATGATCGGCGGCGCGATGGCGGCCGCCTCCGTGACCGGCCTGCGGCTCCGGGACGACCTGCGCACCGAGTGGGACGTCGTCGAGGGCTGGCTCGCGCTCGGCGCGACGGGTCGGCAGGCGGTCGCGGGCCACGCGCGGCGCGCGGTGGCGCGGGCGCTGGTGCCCGGGATCGACCAGACCCGCAGCGCCGGGCTGGTGACGCTGCCGGGGGCGTTCGTCGGGCTGCTGCTCGGCGGGGCGAGCCCGGCGGTGGCGGCGCAGGTGCAGGTGCTGGTGCTCGTCGGGCTCCTGGCGGCGCAGGCGGTGTCGGGGGTCCTGACCTCGACGCAGCTCGCGGGGCGGCTGGGGGCGGCGCGCCCGGCGGCGGTGGTCTGAGGCCCCGAGAGACGCGGCCCGGGCCGGTCGAGCCGCGCCGGCGTCAGACCCGGGCGCGCAGCAGCCCGTCGAGCCGATCCACCGACTCCCGCCACCGGGACGGTCGGTCGACCGCGACCCACACCCGCTCGGCGAGCAGGTGCAGCACCTCGTGCACCCCGAGGCGCGCCGTCTCGTCCGTGGTGAGGCCGCGGTACCCGTCGAGCAGCGCCCCGGCGTCCCCCGGCACGTGCTGCCGCACGTGCACCAGCGTCAGGGCCAGGTCGGCCACCGGGTCGTCCCACGCGGCCCGCTCCAGATCGACGATCCCGCTCACCCGCGCCGGGTCGCGGTCGTCCACCAGAACGTTCCCGTCGACCAGGTCCCGGTGGCAGAGCACCGGGACGACATCGGCGTCGAGGGCGTCGCGCCGCTCCGCCAGCAGCGCGCGGACGCCCTCGCCCACCACGGTCGGCCCGCCGACCCGCCGGTAGGCCGCCACCAGCTCGTCGGCGCGGGCCGTCACCCGGTCCCCCGCACCGGCCCGGCGCGGTCCGGCCGCCGCGACGTCGCCGAAGGACTCCCCGGTGACGGTGTGCACCCGGCGGAGCACCGCGCCCACGGCCGCCGTGAGCGCCGTGGTGGCCGCCGCCCCGAGCGTCGACCGCCGGTCGGCCCAGCGCGCGCCGCCCAGCCGGGACATCAGGAGGTAGCCGGCGCCGCCCGCCGTGACCCCGCGAGCGTGCACGACGGGCACCGGCACGCCCGGCACGTCGCGCAGCAGGCCGAGCGCCGTGACCTCGGCGGGCAGCCGGTCGCGCACCCGGGGGCCGAGCACCTTGAGGACGTACCGCGTGCCGTCGTCGCCCGTTAGCCCGCGCACGTGGCCGACCGCGCCCTGGACCGACGGCGACCAGCCGTCCGCGCGGAGCCCGGGCACGTGGACGGCGAGGTCGGCCAGGACGGCGGGCAGCAGGTCCGCGTCCGGCACCGGGCCTCCTCGCGTGGTCGGGATGGCGGGATTCGAACCCACGACCTTCCGCTCCCAAAGCGGACGCGCTACCAACCTGCGCCACATCCCGTCGGGCCGGAGTCTAGTGGCGCCACGCGCACCCCCGGCGGCGGCGTGGGTGCCGTGCGGGCGCGCAGGTGCGGGTGGTGGTCGCGCGAGCCGGTACCCTGGTCCGGCGGCCCGCCCGGCGGGCCTGCGCGGATGTAGCTCAATGGTAGAGCCCCAGTCTTCCAAACTGGCTACGCGGGTTCGATTCCCGTCATCCGCTCCGAGCGCCCCGCGAGCCACCCGAGCATCCCCCGCGCCGCGGCGACCCCGGTGCTGAACGACGCCTGCAGCAGGTACCCCCCGGTGGGCGCCTCCCAGTCGAGCATCTCCCCCGCCACGAACGTGCCCGGCAGCGCCCGCAGCATGAGCTGCTCGTCGACCGCGGACCAGCGGATGCCGCCGGCGCTGGAGATCGCCCGGTCGATCGGCTGGGTGGCGGGCACCTCGACCGGCACCGCCTTGACCAGCGCGGCCACCGCGGCCGGGTCGTCCGGCACCGCGTTGCCGGTCGCCTCGCGCAGCAGCCCCACCGCCACCGGGTCGAGGCCGACGGAGCGCTGCAGCCAGGTCGACCGGGAGTCCTTGGGGCGCCGCCGCGCCAGCCGCTCGGCCAGCCGGTCCGCCGGGGTGTCCGGGCGCAGGTCGACCTCCAGCACGCAGCCGCCCGCGTCCAGCGCCGCGCGCACCGCGGCCCCGACCGCGTACAGCGGCCCGCCCTCCAGGCCGGTCCGGGTCACCATCGCGTCGCCGCGCACGGGCGCCCGGTCCTGACCGCGGACCGTCAGCGCGACGTGCTTGAGCGGCACGCCCTGGAACCGGTCCGCGAACGCCGGCGTCCAGCCGACGCGGACGCCCACGTTGGCCGCGCGCAGCGGCGCGGTCGCCACCCCGCGCGCCTCGAACGCCGGCACCCACGACCCGTCGGAGCCGAGCCGGGGCCAGGACGCGCCGCCGAGCGCGAACAGCACGACGTCGTGCTGCGCGGTCCGGCGCTCGCCGTCGACGGACCCGCCGACGCCCGCGAGCCGCAGGCCCGAACCGTCCTCGGCCCAGCCGTCCCAGCGCTGCCGCCGCTCGATCCGCACGCCCAGCGCGTCGAGCCGCGCGAGCCACGCCCGCACCAGCGGCGTCGCCCGGAACGACCGCGGGAACACGCGGCCGCTCGTGCCGACGAACGTCTCCTCGCCCAGGCCGGCGCACCAGGCGCGCAGGTCGTCGGCGGTGAAGGCGTCCACGAACGGGGCGAGTCGCCCGGCGGCGTCGCCGTACCGCGGCAGCATCCGGTCCCGGCCCTCGGAGTGCGTGATGTTGAGGCCGCCGTGGCCGGCCAGCAGGAACTTGCGGGTCGGGGAGGGCATCCGGTCGTAGACGGTGACCGCCACGCCGGCCCCGGCCAGCACCTCCGCGGCGATCAGCCCCGCCGGGCCGCCGCCGACCACTCCCGCCGTTCGCACCGGCCGACCGTAGCCCACCGCGCCGCCCAGCCCGGGCGCGGCCCGCCCGGCGCCCCGACCCCGCACCTGCCTACGCTGCACCGCATGGCCACCGTCCTGCTCGTCCGCCACGGCCGCACCACCGCCAACGCCTCCGGCGTGCTCGCCGGCCGCACCCCCGGGGTGCTGCTCGACGCCGTCGGGCACGAGCAGGCCGCCCGCACCGCCGAGCGGCTGGCCGCCGTGCCGCTGGTCGCCGTGGTGACCAGCCCGCTCGAGCGGTGCCGGGAGACGGCCGACGCGCTGCTGGCCCGCCAGGCGGAGGCGCCGGCGACGCGGGTCGAGGACCGGCTGACCGAGTGCGACTACGGCGCGTGGCAGGGCCGGCCGCTGCGCGAGCTCGCCGACGAGCCGCTGTGGCGCACCGTCCAGGGCCAGCCGTCCGCGGCGGTGTTCCCGGGCGGCGAGTCGCTCGCGGCGATGCAGGCCCGCGCTGTGGCCGCCGTGCGGGAGCAGGACGCGGCGGTCGAGGCCGAGCACGGACCGGGCGCCGTGTGGGCGGCGGTGACGCACGGCGACCTGGTGAAGGCGCTGCTCGCGGACGCGCTCGGGATGCACCTCGACCTGTTCCAGCGGCTGCACGCGGGCCCGGCGTCGGTGTCGGTCGTGCGGTATGGTCCCGCGCGGCCCGAGGTCGTGGCCACGAACACGGACGCCGGCGACCTGTCCTGGCTGCGCGCGGCGGCGCCCGCGGGGGACGCGGCGGTCGGCGGCGGCGCGGGCGCGGCCGAGGCCGCGCGCGACGGTGTCGGTCCGCGCTCCTAGCATGGGGTCATGGCCACCCTCCTCCACCTGCACGACTGGCCCGACCGCGCGGTCATCGGCACCGTCGGCCGGCCCGGGGCCCGCACCTTCTACCTCCAGGCGCGCACCGGGCGCCGGCTGACCTCGGTCGCCATGGAGAAGGAGTGGGCGGCGACGCTCGCCGAGAAGATCGACGAGATCCTCGACGAGCTCATGACCACCGACGGCAACCCGTACAGCGTGCCCGCGGAGGCGTTCGCCGAGCTCGTGGACGCGGACCCGGTCGAGCAGCCCGTCGAGGAGGACTTCCGCCTCGGCCAGATGCGCCTGCACTTCGACCGGGCCACCGGGCAGATCGTCGTCGAGGCGTTCCCGCTCGTGCTGGTCGACTCCGAGGAGGAGGCCGAGCGGCTGGCCGCGGAGGACCCGGAGCCCGAGGAGGCGATGGTGCTGCGCATGCCCGTGGGCTCGGCACGCGCGTTCGCCGAGCGCGCCCGCCGGGTCGTCGCGCAGGGCCGCCCTGCCTGCCCGCGGTGCGGCGAGCCGATGGACCCCGAGGGCCACGTCTGCGGCGCGGCCGACCCCCGCTGACCGGCGCGGGCCCCCTCAGCCACTCGGCGCGGGTGATGCCGCCGCTGCCCGACCCTCCCTAGCGTCGGTCCCGGCTGCGGGTCCACCTGGCCCGATCGGCCCGGAGCGAGAGGGGTACCGGGATGAGCGAGCGTCGCAGCGGCCTGGCGGTCGGGATGACCGTCTTCGCCGGCACGATCATGATCATGATCGGCGTCATGCACGTCTTCCAGGGCATCGTCGCCCTGGTCAACGACACCTTCTACGTCGCCGGCGAGGAGTGGGTCCTCCAGCTCGACGTCACCTCGTGGGGCTGGGTGCACCTGATCCTCGGCGCGGTGGTCGCGCTCGCCGGGTTCTTCGTGTTCAGCGGCGCGGTCTGGGCCCGGACGATCGGCGTGATCATGGCCGTCGTCAGCGGGCTCGCGTCCTTCGCCTGGCTGCCGTACTACCCGGTGTGGGCGCTGGTCGTGATCGCGCTGGACGTGTTCGTGATCTGGGCGCTGACGGCGCACGGGCGGGAGATCGCCGAGCCGATGTGACGCGCTCGCGAGGGTCCGGGCCCGGCGAGCGGGCCCGGGTCCGCGCCCGCTCCTAGCATGGGCCGCATGCCCGCCGTGACCCCGCCCGACCTCGAGTCCGGCCCGCTCGAGGTGCTCGGCCGGATCACGGTGGCGTCGAACGCGACGTTCCTCGCCGAGATCGCCGGCACGCGCGTCGTCTACAAGCCGGTCGCGGGCGAGAAGCCGCTGTGGGACTTCCCCGACGGCACGCTCGCGCACCGCGAGGTCGCGGCCTACCTGGTGTCGGAGGCGACCGGCTGGGGGGTGGTCCCCCGCACCTGGCTGCGCGACGGTCCCCTGGGCCCCGGCATGGCCCAGCTGTGGCAGGAGCCGGACCGCGAGCAGGACCCCGTCGACGTCGTCCCGACGGCCGACGTGCCCGCGGGCGTCCGCACGGTGCTGGAGGGCGGCGACGAGCAGGGCGACCCCGTCACGCTGGTGCACGAGGACTCCCCCGCGCTGCGCCGGATGGCCGTGCTCGACGTCCTGCTGAACAACGCGGACCGGAAGGGCGGCCACGTGCTGCCGATGCCGGACGGCCGGCGGCTCGGCGTCGACCACGGGGTGACGTTCCACGTCGAGCCCCGGCTGCGCACGGTGCTGTGGGGCTGGCTCGGCGACGACCTGACGGCCGACGAGGTCGCGGGCGTCGAGCGCGTCCGCGTCGGCCTGGACGGCGACCTCGGTCGGCTGCTCGGCGCGCTGCTGGCGCCCGCCGAGGTGACCGCGCTCGCGGCGCGGTGCGACCGGCTGCTGCGCGACCCGCGGTTCCCCGGCCCCGAGGGCGAGATGCCCGCGGTGCCCTGGCCGCTGTTCTGACGCCGGCGCCGCCGTCCCGGCCCCGGGGTCAGGCCGGCACGAGCAGCGTCGCGCGCAGCCGGTCCAGGTCGTCCGCGCCGACACCCACCGACGCGAGGTAGCCCGCCACCCCGCCCCGCTCGCGGTCGAGCCACGCCAGCTCGTCCCGGAGCACGGCCGCCGGGCTGCTGCCGATCATCGCCCGCAGCCGCGCGTCGGGCCGCACGCCCAGCAGGCGCAGCCGCCGGAGCATGCGGTCGGTCCACTCCCCGGCCAGGTGCCCCTCGCTCGCGGCGTAGTCCGCGACCACCTCGTCCGGGTCGGCGCCGAGGACGAGGAGCACCAGGGCGACCACGATCCCGGTGCGGTCCTTGCCGGCGGTGCAGTGCACGACGACCGGCCCGGGCGACCCGGCGACGGCACGCACCGCCGCCCGCACCTCGGGCCCGTGCCCGACCAGGATCTCCCGGTAGACGTCGGACAGCTCCCAGCGACCCAGGAAGCTCGCCGTGGAGCCGCCGAGCATCGGGATGCGCACCACCTCGACGCCCCCGCCGAGCCGGTCCCGGCCGCCGAGCCGGCGGTCCCGGTCGGACCGCAGGTCCACGACCCGCCGGATCCCGAGCGCCGTCAGCGCGGCGCGCCCCTCCCGCCCGAGCCGGGACAGCGCGTCGGAGCGGAACAGGTACCCCGGGCGCAGCCGGTACCCGCCGCCCACGGTCGCGCGGACCTCGCGGAAGTTCGCGGTCCCCGGGACCTGCACGTCGGTGTCGCTCATGGTCGGACCAGTACACGGCCCCCGGCGCCCTGGGTGGTGCCCCCGGTACCGCTGCGTGGGTACCGCGCGCGACGCGGGCGTCGGTCAGGCGCGGGCGTCGGTCAGGCGCGGGCGTCGGTCAGGCGCGGGCGAGCGTCACGTCCAGCCAGCCGACGACCTCGTCCAGGTACCGGGTCCGGGCGGGCAGCGGGGACAGCGCGAGGTCGTGCGCCCCGCCGCTGATCTCCTCGAACGTGACGTCCCGCCCGAGCCGGGGCGCCAGCCGCCGCATGTCCGCGGGGTCCAGCACCGAGTCGGTGGTGAGCAGGCCGTCGTGCCAGCGGTCGTCCGGCCCCGAGGCGTCCGACGCGAGCACCAGCACCGGCACGTCGATGTCGAGCCCGCGCGCGACCTCCGCCTGCCCGCGCTTGATCGCGCGGACGAACCCCGCCCGCACCGGGAAGCCCGCGTACGGCTTCCAGGCCAGGTCGTACGACCACTCGCCGCCGCCCTCCGCGTGCAGCGCCCGGCCGTAGTGCTCGCCCACGTGCGACACCACCAGCCGCGGGGCGACCCGGCCGACGACGTGGTCGATCGTCCACGCGAGGACCGTGCGCTCGACGAACGAGCCGCGGACGTCCAACCACGGCGAGTTCAGCACCACCGCGTCGACCAGCCCCCGCCCGCGCCGGTGCTGGGCCCAGAGCGCCGCGATGAGGCCGCCTGTGGAGTGGCCCAGCAGCACCACGCGGTCGTGCCGCTCCCGCACGAGGCGGACCGCGGCGTCGATCTCCTCGGCGTAGACCGCCAGCGACCGGGTGTCGTTCGGCTCCCGGCCCGCGCGGATCGACCGGCCGTAGTCGCGCAGGTCCAGGGCGTACAGGTCGTAGCCGCGGTCGCCGAGCGCGTCGGCGACGTGCGTCTGGAAGAAGTAGTCGACGAAGCCGTGCACGTAGAGGACGGCCGGCCGCGCCCGGTCGCCGCCGGCGTCCCGCCGGTGCACCAGGGTCGCGACGGCGTCGCCCTGGGCGTCCGGGCGCAGGTGCAGCGTGCGCCGCACCCAGTCGCCGCCGAGCACGTCCTCCGCCGCGTCGTCCACCCGCATGCCGGTGATCCTGCCACCCGCGCTCACCTCCGCCTGACCCGCCGCGCGGCGGGTGCCCGCGCCGGCGTCCTCGCGGGTCGTGCGCCGCGTCGCCGCTGCTCCCGGTGGCGGCGCGCCTGGCGGTGCCGCACGGTGGAGGGGTGGAAGCCGGCCGTCGACCGGGCCCGCGCCGGGGTCCGCGGACCACCCGATCGGGGCGCCCGGGCATCTTTGTGGGCCCGCATGCGTTGGCGCTACTGTCGGCGCTGTCGGGTGCCGACCACCAGGGAGAGGGGACCGGGCATGCGCCTCGCGCCGAGCACCGCGCTCCTCCCGTCGCGCCCCGCCCCGCGCACCCCCGCCGCGCACACCGTGCCTGCTGCGCCCACGGCGACCCGCTGTCGCTGTCTGTAGAGCGCTGGCCGCACCGCCGCACGCCGGCTCCCGGCCCGACCCGGGCCCACCCCGGGCCAGCGCTCGCCCTCGACCCGCGGCCGGGCGCGCCCCGCGCCGTTCCCCCTGCACCGCCGACACTCCCAAGGACGGACTGACATGGCACGCATCTACGACGACGCGACGCAGCTCATCGGCAACACCCCGCTGGTGCGGATCAACAAGCTGACCGAGGGCGTCGACGCGACGGTCGTCGGCAAGCTCGAGTTCTACAACCCCGCCAGCTCGGTGAAGGACCGCATCGGCGTCGCGATCGTCGACGCGGCGGAGCGCTCGGGCGAGCTGCGGCCCGGCGGCACGATCGTGGAGGCGACCTCGGGCAACACGGGCATCGCGCTCGCGTTCGTCGGCGCGGCCCGCGGCTACGACGTCGTGCTCACCATGCCGGAGTCCATGTCGAAGGAGCGCCGCGCGCTGCTCCGCGCGTACGGCGCCGAGCTCATCCTCACCCCCGCGTCCGAGGGCATGAAGGGCGCCGTCAACCGCGCGAACGAGATCGTGGCGGAGCGCCCGGGCGCGATCCTCGCCCGCCAGTTCGCCAACGAGGCCAACCCGGAGATCCACCGCCGCACCACCGCCGAGGAGATCTGGGCGGACACCGACGGCGGCGTCGACATCCTGGTCGCCGGCATCGGCACCGGCGGCACGATCACGGGCGTCGGCCAGGTGCTCAAGGAGCGCAAGCCCGGCGTGCAGATCGTGGGCGTCGAGCCCGCCGAGTCGCCGATCCTCAACGGCGGCCAGCCCGGCCCGCACAAGATCCAGGGCATCGGCGCGAACTTCGTCCCGGAGATCCTCGACACCGACGTCTACGACGAGATCATCGACGTGGACGCCGACACCGCCGTCGCCGTCGCGCGCCGGGCCGCGAAGGAGGAGGGGCTGCTCGTCGGCATCTCCTCCGGCGCCGCCCTGCACGCCGCGATCGAGCTCGGCAAGCGCCCCGAGAACGCCGGGAAGCTGATCGTCGTGATCATCCCGTCGTTCGGCGAGCGCTACCTCTCCTCCATCCTGTACGCCGACCTCCTGGACTGATCGCCATGACCTCGACCACGCGACCGCCGCTCACGGGCGGCACCTCCCGGCCCGGTGGCCGCGGGGTGCCGACCCCGGCGCGCGCGTCCTCCGCCGAGCGCAGGGCGACCGGGGCCACCGGCGCCGGCGAGCACTGGCGCAGCCTGCGCCGGTTCGCCCGCACTCTGCGCGAGGACCTGGAGGCGGCGCAGCGCCGGGACCCGGCCGCGCGGTCGCGGGTCGAGGTCGCCCTGGCGTACCCGGGCCTGCACGCGGTGTGGGTGCACCGGGTCGCGCACCGGATGTGGCGCGAGCCGGCGCTGCGGCTGCCGGCCCGGCTGCTGTCCCAGGTGTCCCGGGCCGTCACCGGGGTGGAGATCCACCCCGGCGCGACGATCGGCCGGCGGCTGTTCATCGACCACGGCATGGGCGTCGTCGTCGGCGAGACCGCCGTGGTCGGCGACGACGTGGTGCTGTTCCACGGCGCGACGCTCGGCGGCAAGACGATGAAGCGCGGCAAGCGGCACCCGACGGTCGGCGACCACGTCGTCATCGGCGCGGGCGCGAAGGTGCTCGGGCCCGTGTGGATCGGCGACGGCGCGCAGGTCGGCGCGAACGCGGTGGTGCTCAAGGACGTGCCCGCGGGCGCGGTGGCGGTGGGCGTCCCGGCGCAGATCCGGCAGAAGCCGAGCTCGGCCCCGCCGGAGCCGGAGGTCGACGACCCGGCGATCTACATCTGACGACCCGGCGACGCGCGCGCCCGGCACCCGCCCTACGGCTTCCGGCCCCGCCTCCTGCGATCGCAGGGTGCGGGGCCGGAGACCGTAGGGCAGGCGGCCGCCGGCCGACCGCGACGACGCGAGGTCAGGCGACCGGGGAGCTGCCGTCCCAGGCGCGCGGGGTGATCTCCGGGCGGCTGGTCCACTCCTCGCCCAGCATCGGCGACGAGATCAGCATGTCGGCGGTCGCGACGTTCGCCGCCATCGGGACGTTCCACACCGCGGCGATCCTGAGCAGCGCCTTGACGTCGGGGTCGTGCGGCTGCGGCTCCAGCGGGTCCCAGAAGAACACCAGCATGTCGATGGTGCCCTCGGCGATCTTGGCGCCGATCTGCTGGTCGCCGCCGACCGGGCCGGACAGCAGCCGGGTCACCGGCAGGCCGAGCTCGAACTCCAGCATCGTGCCGGTGGTACCGGTCGCGTACAGGTGGTGCCGCGACAGGGTGCCGCGGTTGAACTCCGCCCAGCGGAGCAGCTCGACCTTCTTGTTGTCGTGCGCGACGAGGGCGATGTGGTGGGCGGCGCCGGGCATGGGCGGGGTCCTTCCGTGGAGCGGTGCATCGGTGGGCGGGCTGCGACGACGGCGGGGCGCCCGGAGCACACCCTAGGGCCCGCGGATGTCGGCCCGGTGCGGGCGCCCCGACCGGCTCACCGGGACCGGCCCACGCGCCCACCGGGGCGGCACCGAGCCGCCCACCGGGACCCCCCGATCCCCCACCCGGACCGTCCGCGCGCGCACTCACTCCCCCGCCCGTGCACCACTCAGCCGCCGACTGAGTGGTGCGCGGGGCACCTAGCGTCGACGGCGTGACCCAGCCGCCCGCACCCGCCCCCGCGCCCGTGCGCGCCCGGACGCCCGCCTCGGCCCGCGTCCGCCGCGCGCCCGCGCCGGTGTCGGCGACCGGCGTCGTCGGGGAGCTGCTCCTCACCCTGGGCGCGCTGCTCGCGCTGTTCCTCGTGTGGCAGCTGTGGTGGACGACGGTCACCGCCCGGCAGGACGCCGATGCCGTGCTCGCCGAGGTCCGCGTCGGGTTCCCGCCCGCCGCCGTGACGGCGCCCGCGCTGCGCACGGACGACCCGCCGGTCCCCGAGCCGGTCGCGCACGGCGAGGTCGTCGGCGTGCTCACCGTGCCGCGCTGGGAGGGGCTGACCCGGAACGCGATGCCGGTCGTCGAGGGCACCACCCCGGACCTGCTCGACCGTGCGATGGCCGGACGGTACGCGGGGACGCAGCAGCTCGGCGAGGTGGGCAACGTCGCGCTCGCCGGGCACCGGCGCACCTGGGGCGACTCCTTCCGGCACGTCGACCGGCTGGTCCCCGGCGACCCGGTGGTGGTCGAGACGGCCAGCACCTGGTACGTCTACGAGGTCACGTCGCACGAGATCGTCGAGCCGTCGGAGTCGTCCGTGCTCGCGCCCGTCCCCCGGCAGCCCGGCGTCGCGCCGACCGAGCGGCTGCTCACGCTCACCACCTGCCACTCGCGCACGCTCGGCGAGTTCGGCAACGACCAGCGGTGGATCACCTACGCCACCTTCGTCGGCTGGCTCGACCGGGCCGAGGGGACGCCCGAGCCGGTCCTCGCCCTGGGAGGCGCCTGATGTACGCGTGGCTGTTCCGCCGGCTGCCCGGGCCGCTGCCGGTGCGGGTGCTGCTCGCGCTGGTCGTGCTCGCCGCGGTGCTCGTCGGGCTGTTCGGGTGGGGGTTCCCCGCCGTGGCACCGCACCTGACCTGGCTGACCGGCGACCCGTCGCTCGGCTGACGCGCGCCCGACCTCCTCGCGCCGCGCGGCCGCGCACGGCAGCATGGGCCGCGGCCGCGCTCACCGGCGAGCGCGCGAGGACGAGGAGGCGGCATGCGGCTCGGCTACCACACCGGGTACTGGTCGGCGGGTCCCCCGCCCGGGGCCGCGGAGGCGGTGCTGACGGCCGACCGGCTCGGGCTCGACTCCGTGTGGACGGCCGAGGCGTACGGCTCGGACGCGTTCACCCCGCTCGCGTGGTGGGGCGCCCGCACGTCGCGGGTCCGGCTCGGCACCGCCGTCGCGCAGGTCGCCGCCCGGACCCCGACCGCCACGGCGATGGCCGCGCTCACCCTGGACCACCTCTCGGGCGGGCGGTTCACGCTCGGCCTCGGGGTGTCCGGGCCGCAGGTCGTCGAGGGCTGGTACGGGCAGCCGTACCCCCGCCCGCTCGCCCGGACCCGCGAGTTCGTCGCGATCGTCCGCGACGTGCTCCGCCGGGAGGGGCCGGTGCGCGCCGGCGGGCCGTTCTACCGGCTCCCGCTGCCCGAGGACGAGGGCTCGGGGCTGGGCAAGGCGCTGCGCTCGACCGTGCACCCGCTGCGCGCCGACCTGCCGATCCACCTCGCCGCCGAGGGGCCGAAGAACATCGCGCTCGCCGCGGAGATCGCCGACGGCTGGCTGCCGCTGTTCTACGCGCCGCGGCTCGACGACGAGTTCCGCGGGCTGCTCGCCGAGGGCTTCGACCGCCGGCTCGCCGGGACGCGACCGGTCGAGGACTTCGAGGTCACCGCCACGGTGCCGGTCGTGCTGGGCACCGACGTCGAGTCCGCCGCGGACGCCGTGCGGCCGTTCGTCGCGCTGTACGCCGGCGGGATGGGCGCCAAGGGGGCGAACTTCCACGCGAACGCGCTGGCCCGGCTCGGCTACGCGGAGGCGTGCGCGGAGATCCAGGCGCACTACCTCGCGGGCGACCGCGCGCGGGCCGCGGCCGCGGTGCCGACCGAGCTGGTGCGGGACGTGGCGCTGGTCGGCACGCCGGACGACGTGCGCCAGCAGGCGGCGGCGTGGCGCGGCACGGCGGTGACGACGCTGCTGCTCCAGGCGGCCCCCGACCAGCTGGAGCAGATCGCGGGCCTGCTCGGCTGACCGCGGGGGGCGCCGCACGTCGGGCGGGCGCCGCCGCCGGTGAGGTCGTCACAACCTGGTGAGGTCGTCACTCGTGTGTGACGACCTCACCACGATGTGACGACCTCACCGCGGTGCTCCGACCTCACGAGCCCGCCTCGGACGCGGTCCCGGCCGCCGGCCCGACGGGCGGACGGCGCAACGCGGTGGACACACCGCGGGGATAGCGTCCGGCGCGTGACCCTGCCCGATGCGCAGCCCGACGACGCACCCGGCGGCCCCGACGCACCCCTGCACGGCGCCACCGGAGCCCCACCGCTCCCGCGCACGCCGTCCGCGGCGTCGCAGCCGGCACCCGGCTCCGCAGCGCCGCGGGACGGCGGCACGCACGTCGCCGCCGGCGTCGTCACGGCGCTCGTGGGGTTCACCAGCGCGTTCGCCGTCGTGCTCGGCGGGCTGCGCGCGGTCGGCGCGACCCCCGCGCAGGCGGCGTCCGGGCTGCTGGCCGTCACGCTGGCGATGGGCGCCGCGACGATCCTGCTGGCGTGGCGCACCCGGCTGCCGATCACGGTCGCCTGGTCGACCCCCGGCGCCGCGCTGCTCGCGACCACCGGGACCGCGGCGGGCGGGTGGCCGGAGGCGGTCGCGGGGTTCGTCCTGTGCGGGGTGCTGCTCGCGGCGGTCGGGCTGTGGCGGCGGCTCGAGCGCTGGGTGCGGCTGATCCCGGTGCCGCTGGCGAACGCGATGCTCGCGGGCGTCCTCGTCGACCTCTGCCTGCAGCCGGTGCTCGCGCTCGCGGACCGGCCGCTGCTGGTCGGACCGGTGGTCGTCGTGTGGCTCGTGCTGCTGCGGCTGGCGCCGCGGTGGGCCACGCCCGCGGCCATCGGGCTCGCGGTGGCGATCGCCGTCGCCTCGCCCGGCGTGCGCGCGCTCGACGCCGCGGACCTGGTGCCGTCGCTGACCTGGACCACGCCGCAGCCGTCCTGGTCCGCCGTGGTGTCGGTAGCGGTGCCGCTGTTCGTCGTGACGATGGCGTCGCAGAACATCCCGGGCGTCGCCGTGCTGGCCGGCTTCGGCTACGCCGCTCCCCTGCGCCGGGTCATGCTCGTGACCGGCGCGGGGACCGTGCTCGCGGCCCCGTTCGGCGGCCACGCGATCAACCTCGCGGCGATCAGCGCGGCGCTCGCCGCCGGCCCCGAGGGCGGGCCGGACCCGCGGCGGCGGTGGCGGGCGGCGGTCGTGGCGGGCTGCGGGTACGTGCTGCTGGCCGTGGCCTCGGCGGCGGTGGCGGCCGTGGCGCTGGCGGCGCCCGCCGGGCTGATCGCCGCGGCGGCGGGGCTGGCGCTGGTGGGGACGCTCGCCGCGTCGCTGGGCGGGGCGTTCGGCCCGGCCGGGCACCGCGAGGCGGCCGCGGTGACGTTCCTGGTCACGGTGTCGGGCGTGAGCGTCGGCGGCGTCTCGGCGGCGTTCTGGGGCCTGCTCGCGGGCATCGCCGTCCACCTCACCCTGCGCGCCGCCCGCCGCTGACGGGCGGCGGGATCCTCTCGCCCACGGTTTCCGGCCCCGCCGCCGACGATCGGAGCGCGCGGCGCCGGGAACCGTAGGCCGCGAGACACCCAGGCCGGCGCGACGGCTGAGCGCGGCCGGGCGGGCTTGTCGCGTCGGGCGGCGGACGCTACTGTCGGCGGTGATCCCGAGACGTGAACACTTGCGTCTCGCCAGGCGAGACAACGTGAGGAGGCGGCCCGTGGCCCGGTCGATGCACCCGCGCACGACCCAGCGCCCGGGCCTGCCGATGCCCGCGTCCGCGCGCTGCTGTCGCCCCTCGGCGAGCTGTCCGCGCACCTCCCGCGCCGCCTGACCCGCGTCCTCGACGCCCACCGGCCGCGCCCCGGCAGCACCCCGCCCGCCCGCGACCCGTCCGACCCGCGCACCGCCGCCGGTCGCCGACAGGTCCGGGCCCGCCGCCCCGCGCCGCGTCCACGTGGCCCCGACGACCCGGGAACTCCCATGACCTCCGCCCCCAGCGCCGCCACGGCCCACGCCGCCACCACCGCCCGCGCCACCGCCGGCCCCGCGAGCGCCCCCGCCGCCGCACGCCCCGTCGCGCTCCGCGGCGTCGCCCGCACCTTCGCGACCCCGGCCGGCCCGCGCCCGGTGCTCGCCGCCCTCGACCTGGAGGTCGCCGCCGGCGAGATCGTCGCCGTCATCGGCCCGTCCGGCTGCGGCAAGTCGACGCTGCTGCGCCAGGTCGCCGGCCTCGACGCCCCGGACGCGGGGTCGATCCTGATCGGCGACGCGCCGGTCGCGCCGTACGACCCGCGCACCGCCGTCGCGTTCCAGGAGCCGCGCCTGCTGCCGTGGCGGACGCTGGCGCACAACGTCGCGCTCGGCGTCCCCCGCGGCACCCCGCGCGCCGAGTCCCGCGAGCAGGTCGCCCGGCTGCTGGACCTGGTCGGGCTCGCCGGGTCGGCGGGGCTGCGCCCGCGGCAGGTGTCCGGCGGCATGGCGCAGCGCGCGTCCCTGGCCCGGGCGCTCGCCCGCCGGCCGGGGGTGCTGCTCCTCGACGAGCCGTTCGGCGCGCTCGACGCCCTGACCCGCCTGCGGATGCAGGACCTGCTGCTCGAGGTGCACGCCACCCGCCCGACGACCGTGCTGCTCGTGACGCACGACGTCGAGGAGGCCCTGTACCTGGCCGACCGCGTCGTCCTGCTCGGCGCCCTCGACCCCGCCGCGCCGGACGCCGCCTCGGTCCGCTCCGTCATCGCCGTCCCCGGCGACCGGCCCCGCGACCGCGCGGACGCCCGGCTGGCCGAGCTGCGCGCCGAGCTGCTGGACGGCCTCGGCGTGCCCTCGCACCACCCGACGCACGACCCCGACGCGCACCACTCGATCTGACCGCGCACCACCCGAGACCCCGACACCCCGACACCCCACCTGGAGCCCGCCATGACCGCCCTGACCACCGCCCTCCGTCGCCGAGCGCGCGGCCCGATCGCCCTCGGCGCCGCCGCCGTCGCCGCGACCCTGCTGCTCGCCGGCTGCGTGGCCGGCGAGGGCGAGACCGCCCAGGCGGCGGACGCCCCGGAGGACGGCGCCACAGCCGCCGACGGCTGGAGCGCCGACACCCTGACGGTCGACTTCGCCACCTACAACCCGCTGAGCCTGGTCATCAAGGACCAGGGCTGGCTGGAGGAGACGCTCGGCGATGACGTCGACGTCGAGTGGGTGCAGTCCGCCGGGTCGAACAAGGCCAACGAGGCGCTGCGCGCCGGCGCGATCGACGTGGGCTCCACCGCGGGCTCGGCGGCGCTGCTCGCCCGGTCCAACGGCTCGCCGATCCGGACCATCGACATCTACGGCCAGCCGGAGTGGGCCGCGCTCGTCGTCCCGGCCGGCTCGGACATCACCGACGTCGCCGACCTGGCCGGCCGCTCGGTCGCCGCGACCAAGGGCACCGACCCGTACTTCTTCCTGCTGCAGTCCCTGGAGGAGGCGGGCGTCGACCCGGCGGACGTCGAGGTGCAGAACCTGCAGCACGCCGACGGCAGGGCGGCGCTGGAGAACGGCTCGGTCGACGCGTGGTCCGGCCTGGACCCGCTGATGGCCGCGAGCGAGGCCGAGGCCGGCTCGACGCTGCTGTACCGGAACGTCGACTTCAACACCTACGGGTTCCTCAACGCGACCCAGGACTTCCTGGACGCGAGCCCGGACCTGGCGCAGGTCGTCGTGGACGCCTACGAGAAGGCGCGCGCCTGGGCGCAGGAGAACCCCGACGAGGTCGTGAACATCCTCGCCGAGGTCGCCGGCATCGACCCGGCCGTCGCCGAGACCGTCATCACCGAGCGCACCACGCTCGACATCGACCCGGTCCCCGGCCAGGCGCAGCGCGACGTGCTCGAGGTCGTCGGCCCGATCTTCGTCGAGTCCGGCGACGTGTCGAGCCAGGACCTGGTGGACACCGCCCTGGACGAGCTGTTCGACCCGCAGTTCGCCGAGAACGCCGACCCGTCGACGATCGCGGACTGACCCGCACCGGGCCTGTCTCTTCTCCACATCTGACGCTGCCGACGAAGGCCGTGGAGTGTAGATCTCTGTGGTCGCCNNNNTACGCCCCCCCCCCCCCCCCCCCCCCCCCCCCCCCCCCCCCCCCCCCCCCCCGGCCCCGGCACCACCGACCACCCCCGACGGAAGAGCCCGCCATGACCAACGCCTCCGCGACGATCACCGGCTCCGCCGCGCCCGTGACGGACGCCCGCGGCCGCGCGCTGCCCGGGCTGAACCCGTTCAGCCTCGGCCTGGCCGCCCGGCCCGGCGCCGGCCCGCTGTCCCGCCGGCCGGTCCGGATCGCGCTCGGGCTGGTCGTCCCCGCGGTGCTCCTGGTCGCGTGGCAGCTCGTCACGACGTCCGGCCTGGTCGCCCCGTACCAGCTGCCGAGCCCGGCGTCCGTCTGGACGGCCGCGGTCGACCTCGCGGAGCGCGGCCTGCTCGGCCAGTACGTCGCGATCTCGACGCAGCGCGTCGTCCTCGGGTTCCTGATCGGCGCGGCGCTCGGGCTCGCGGTCGGGTCCGTCGTCGGGCTGTCCCGGCTGGCGGGCGCGCTGCTGGAGCCGGTGCTCGGCGCGATCCGGGCGGTGCCGTCGCTGGCCTGGGTGCCGCTGCTCATCCTCTGGATGGGGATCGCCGAGGACTCCAAGCTGACCCTCATCGCGATCGGGGCGTTCTTCCCCGTGTACACGACCGTCGTCGCCGCGCTGCGGCACGTCGACGCGCACCTGGTCGAGGCCGGGCGTGCGTACGGGCTGCGCGGCGCGCGGTTGCTGGGCGCGGTGCAGCTGCCCGCGGCCGTCCCCTCCGTGGTGGCGGGCCTGCGGCTCGCCCTCGCGCAGTCCTGGCTGTTCCTGGTGGCCGCCGAGCTCATCGCGTCGTCGATGGGCCTCGGCTTCCTCCTGATGGACAGCGGGCAGAACGGCCGCGTCGACCGGGCGATCCTCGCGATCGTCCTGCTGGCGCTGCTGGGCAAGCTGACCGACGCGCTGATCGGCCTGGCCGAGAAGTCGCTCCTGAGAAGGTGGGCATGACGAGCACGACGAGCGCGACCATCGCCGCGCTGCAGACCGAGACCCGCGCGTACCCGGCCCCGGCCGGCGACTGGAACGTGGGACCGGAGGAGGCGGCCCGGCTGCGGGCGCACGCCGACGCCGACCACGTGGGCTTCTGGGAGGACGCCGCGCGCCGCCTGGAGTGGGCCGAGCCCTGGCACACCGCGCACACCTGGTCCCCCGCGGTCGAGGGCCCGGACGGCGAGCTGACGGTGCCCGAGGCGCAGTGGTTCGTCGGCGGCCGGCTGAACGCCGCGGTGAACTGCGTCGACCGGCACGTGGCCGCCGGCCGGGGCGACAAGGTCGCGATCCACGCCGAGGGCGAGCGCGGCGACCGGCGGTCGATCACGTACGCCGATCTGCAGCGCGAGGTGTCCCGAGCGGCCAACGCGCTGACCGACCTCGGCATCGGCCCCGGCGACCGGGTGGTCGTCTACCTGCCGGTGATCGCCGAGACGATCGTCGTCACCCTGGCGATCGCCCGGATCGGCGCGGTGCACTCGCTGGTGTTCGGCGGGTTCTCCGCGGAGGCCGTGCGGTTCCGGGTGCAGGACACCGGCGCGAAGCTGCTCGTCACGTCCGACGGCCAGTTCCGCCGCGGGCAGGCCGTCGAGGTGAAGTCCGCCGCCGACGCCGCGGTCGAGGGCCTGGACCACGTCGAGCACGTGCTGGTCGTGCGCCGCACCGGGCAGGACGTGGCCTGGACCGCGGGGCGCGACGTCTGGTGGCACGACGTCGTGGACACGGCCTCCGACGAGCACGAGGCGCAGGCCTTCGACGCCGAGCACCCTCTGTTCATCATCTACACCTCGGGCACCACCGGGAAGCCCAAGGGCCTGGTGCACACCACCGGCGGCTACCTCACGCACGCGTCGTGGACGCACTGGGCGATGTTCGACGCCAAGCCCGACGACGTGCACTGGTGCACCGCCGACCTCGCGTGGGTCACCGCGCACACCTACGAGATCTACGGGCCGCTGAGCAACGGGCTGACCCAGGTGATCTACGAGGGCACGCCGGACACCCCGCACCGCGAGCGGCACCTCGAGGTCATCGAGCGGTACGGCGTCACCGTGTACTACACCGCGCCGACGCTGATCCGGACCTTCATGACCTGGTTCCCCGAGGGGCTGCCCGCCGGGTACGACCTGTCGACGGTCCGGCTGCTCGGCACGGTCGGCGAGGCGATCAACCCCGAGGCGTGGGTGTGGTTCCGCGAGCAGTTCGGTGCCGGGACCGCGCCGGTCGTCGACACCTGGTGGCAGTCCGAGACCGGCGCGGCCGTCATCGCCCCGCTCCCCGGCGTCACGACGCTGAAGCCCGGCTCGGCGACCCGCGCGCTGCCCGGGTTCTCGGCGAAGGTCGTCGACGACGCCGGCGCCGAGGTGCCACGCGGGTCCGGCGGCTACCTCGTGCTCGACCGGACCTGGCCCGGCATGGCGCGGACCGTCTGGGGCGACCCGGCGCGGTTCCGCGACTCCTACTGGCGGCCGTTCGCCGCGCACGGCTACTTCCTGGCCGGCGACGGCGCGTCCTGGGACGCCGACGGCGACGTGTGGCTGCTCGGCCGGGTGGACGACGTCGTGAACGTGGCGGGCCACCGGCTGTCGACCATCGAGATCGAGTCGGCCCTCGTCGCGCACCCGGCGGTCGGCGAGGCCGGCGTCGCGGGCGTCGTGGACGCGGTCGGCGGGCAGGCGGTGGCGGCGTTCGTCGTCCCGGCCGTCGCCCCCGGCCCGGTCGAGGACCTGGCCGCCTGGCGGGCCGCCGCCGCGGCGCTGCGCGAGGACCTGCGGGCCCAGGTGCAGCGCGAGATCGGCCCGGTCGCCAAGCCGAAGCACGTCGTCCTCGTCCCCGAGGTCCCCAAGACCCGGTCCGGCAAGATCATGCGGCGGCTGCTGGCCGAGCTGCACGACGGCCGGCCACTGGGCGACGTCACCTCCCTGCAGAACCCCTGGGCCGTGGACCAGGTCGCCGCGCTGCTGCGCGACGGCGCTAGCCTCGCCCCGATCCCCGAGGCCGAGGAGGCCACCGCCCGATGAGCTCCGAGCACCGCTTCGGCTTCCGCACCCGCGCCCTGCACGCCGGGGCGATCCCCGACGCCGCGACCGGCGCCCGCGCCGTGCCGATCTACCAGACGACGTCGTTCGTGTTCAGCGACACCACCGACGCCGCGAACCTGTTCGCGCTGCAGAAGTACGGCAACATCTACTCCCGGCTCGGCAACCCCACGGTCGCCGCGTTCGAGGAGCGGATCGCGTCGCTCGAGGGCGGCATCGGCGCCGTCGCCACCGCGTCCGGCATGGCGGCGGAGTTCATCACGTTCGCCGCGCTGGTCGGGGCCGGGGACCACATCGTCGCCTCGGCGCAGCTCTACGGCGGCACCGTCACCCAGCTCGACGTGACCCTGCGCCGGTTCGGCGTCGAGACCACGTTCGTCGCCGGCACCGACCCGGCCGACTACGCCGCGGCCATCCGCCCCGAGACCAAGGCCGTCTACACCGAGGTCGTCGCGAACCCGTCCGGCGAGGTCGCCGACCTGGCCGGGCTGGCCGAGGTCGCGCACGCCGCGGGCGTCCCGCTGGTCGTCGACGCCACGCTGTCGACCCCGTACCTGGTGCGGCCGATCGAGCACGGCGCGGACATCGTGATCCACTCCGCCACCAAGTTCCTCGGCGGGCACGGCACCACGCTGGGCGGCGTCGTCGTCGAGTCGGGCCGGTTCAACTGGGGCAACGGCAAGTTCCCGCAGATGACCGAGCCGGTGCCGTCGTACAACGGCGTGAAGTGGTGGGAGAACTTCGGCGAGTACGGCTTCCTCACCAAGCTGCGCTCCGAGCAGCTCCGGGACATCGGCCCGTCGCTGTCCGCGCAGTCGGCGTTCCAGCTGCTGCAGGGCGTGGAGACGCTCCCCCAGCGGCTCGACGCGCACCTCGCCAACGCCCGGGCCGTCGCCGAGTGGCTGGACGCGGACCCGCGGGTCACGTCGGTGCAGTGGGCCGGCCTGCCGTCGCACCCGCACCACGAGCGCGCGCAGCGCTACCTGCCGCTCGGCCCCGGGTCGGTGTTCGCGTTCCGGCTCGCCGCGACCGCGGACCGCGACGGCCGCGAGGTCGGGCGCGGGTTCATCGAGAACCTGCAGCTCGCCAGCCACCTGGCCAACGTCGGCGACGCGCGCACGCTCGTCATCCACCCGGCGTCGACCACGCACCAGCAGCTGTCCGCGGAGCAGCTCGCCACGGCGGGCGTCCCCGAGGACCTGGTGCGGATCAGCGTCGGGCTCGAGGACCCGGAGGACATCCTCTGGGACCTGGACCAGGCGCTCACGGCGGCGACGGCGCCGCGCGAGGCGTCCGACGGCGCCACCGACGGGGCCGCGGCCGCGGCCACCCGCCCGAGCGTTCCCGCCGCGCCCGTCGTCGGTGCGGCCGTGACCGGCATCGCCGGCGGCGCGTCCTGCTCTGTCCCGGAGGCGAACTGATGACCACGACCCCCGAGCGCACCTGGCAGGGCCCGAGCGCGCCCGAGCGGCTGGCGCTGCTCCGCCGCACCCGGTCGATCGCGATCGTCGGCGCGTCGAACAACCCGGCGCGCGCGTCGTACTTCGTCACGACGTACCTGCTGTCCAGCACGCCGTACGACGTCTACCTGGTGAACCCGCGCGAGACGTCGATCCTCGGCCAGCCCGTCTACCCGTCGCTCGACGCGCTGCCGGTCGTCCCGGACCTGGTCGACGTGTTCCGCCGGCACGACGACCTGCCGACCGTGCTCGACGAGACGCTGGCGGTCGGCGCGAAGGCCCTGTGGCTCCAGCTCGGCTCGTGGCACGAGGAGGTCGCGGAACGCGGCGAGGCGGCCGGCCTGACGGTCGTCATGGACCGCTGCGTGAAGATCGAGCACGCCCGCTTCCACGGCGGCCTGCACCTCGCGGGCTTCGACACGGGCGTGATCAGCAGCAAGCGCGCCCTGGCGTAGGCCCCCTCCTGCCGCCGAGATGGCAACTCTCGGCTGTGCGCGGGCGCCCCGCCGCAGCCGAGAGTTGCCATCTCGGCGTCGTGTCCGCGCGAGGCGAGCGGGCGCGGGCGGGCGCAGGCGGCGCGTCAGCGGGGCGGCGTCGCCCGCGTGGCGCGTCAGCGCGCGTCGGCGAGGAGGGCCTGCTCGCCCGCCGCGGCGTCGGCCGGGCGGCCCGTCGCCAGCGGCAGGATGATCGTGTCGATCAGCCGCTCGGCGAACTCCGCGTCCATCGGGCGGTGCGCCACGACCTTGCGGTAGTGCGCCATCGCCGGCGCGACCGCCGCGACCATGTCGAGGTCGACCCCCGGCGCCGTGTCGCCCCGCAGCCGCGCGCGCTCGAGCACCTCGCGCGCGAGCCGGACCCGGCCGGCCACGAACTGCTCGTGGAACACCTCGCGCACCTCGGGCTCCTCGCGGACCGCCGTGAGCAGGCCGGTCATGAGGTCGTCGCTCTTCATCCGGGTGGCGCGCACGAAGATGCTCAGCAGGTCGTCGCGGATCGACCCGGTGTCGGGGACCTCGTCGATCGTCATCTGCTTCGCGCACAGCAGGCAGTCGACGGTGAGCTGCACCTTCGACGGCCAGCGGCGGTAGACGGTCGACTTGCCCGCCCCGGCACGCTCGGCGACCGCGTCCATCGTCATGCCGTCGTAGCCGCGCTCGATGAGCAGCTCGCGGGCCGCGGCGAGGATGACCTCGTCCTTCGACTCGTCGCGGCGCCGGCCGGGTCGGCGGGCGGCGGAGGCGGTCCCGCCCGCGGGCGCGCCGACGGCCGCGGCGTCCTCGCGCGCGGTCATCCGGGCTCCTCTCGACGTCGTCATCATGCCCGCCCGGCGCCGCGGAAACAAATCGAGACTCGGGGGTTTCGAAACTGACCGGTCCTGGTTTACGGTCGTGCCATCCCCCCACACCGTCGTCCCGACCGGAGCACCCGCATGTCCTCATCCGCCGCACCCACCACCCCGGCCGCGGCCGCCGCCGGCCCGGCCGGCGTCCCGCACCGGCGCCGCTGGTTCGTCCTCGCCACCGTCGCGCTGGCGCAGCTGATGGTCGTCCTCGACGCCACCATCGTGAACATCGCCATGCCCTCCGCCCAGGCGGAGCTCGGCTTCAGCGACAACGACCGGCAGTGGATCGTCACCGCCTACGCCCTCGCCTTCGGCAGCCTGCTGCTGCTCGGCGGCCGGCTGTCCGACATGTTCGGGCGCCGCCGCATGTTCCTCATCGGCCTGGTCGGCTTCGCCGTCGCGTCGGCACTCGGCGGCGCGGCCAGCACGTTCGAGCTGCTGGTCGCCGCCCGCGCGCTGCAGGGCGTGTTCGGCGCCGTGCTCGCCCCCGCCGCGCTGTCCGTGCTGACCACCACGTTCACCGTGCCGAAGGAGCGCGCCCGCGCGTTCGGCATCTTCGGCGCGATCGCCGGCATGGGCGGCGCCATCGGCCTGCTGCTCGGCGGCTACCTCACGGAGAACTTCGACTGGCGCTGGAACCTGTACGTCAACGTCGTGATCGCCGCGATCGCCCTCGTCGCGGGCAGCGTGCTGCTCTCGCGGGCCGGCGGCGCCGCGGGGCACCGGCTGGACGTCCCCGGCGTCGTGCTCGGCTCGGCCGGGCTGTTCGCCCTGGTCTTCGGCTTCTCGCAGGCCGAGCCGCAGGGCTGGGACTCGCCGCTGACCTGGGGCTCGCTCGCCGCGAGCGCCGTGCTGCTCGTCGCGTTCGTCGTCCGGCAGCGCACGGCCCCGAACGCGGTGCTGCCGCTCGACGTCGTGCTCGACCGCGACCGCGGCGCCTCGTTCCTCGGCATCCTCGTCGCCGGGTCGGGCATGTTCGGCGTGTTCCTGTTCCTCACCTACTACCTGCAGACGACCCTCGGCTACACCCCGATGCGCACCGGCGTCGCGTTCCTGCCGATGGTGCTGTCGATCATCGTCACCGCGCAGATCCAGTCGAACCTGCTCATCCCGAGGTTCGGGCCCAAGGTGCTGGTGCCGATCGGCATGCTGCTGGCGGCCGTCGCGATGCTCACGTTCACCCGGCTCGAGCTGGACAGCACCTACGCCGCGCACGTGCTCCCGGGCCTGATCCTCATGGGCATCGGCATGGCCTCGATCATGCCCGCGTCGTTCCAGCTCGCGACCCTCGGCGTCGAGTCCCGGCTCGCGGGCGCCGCGTCGGCCCTGGTGTCCACGAGCCAGCAGGTCGGCGGCGCCATCGGCACCGCGCTGCTGAACACGCTGGCCGCGACCGCCGCGTCGGCCTACCTCGCGGACCACGCCCCGGTCACGCCCGAGGTCGCGGCCGAGGCCGCGCTGCACAGCTTCGACACCGCGTACGCGTGGTCGGCGGTGATCTTCGCGGGCGGCGCCGTCATGGCGGCCCTGCTGTTCCGCACCCGCGCCGACCGCCAGGCCCGCGCGGCGCTGGCCCCGGCCCCGGCGGCCGCCGTGGCGGAGGCGCCGGTCGCGGCGCACTGACGACCGCCCCCCGAGTCGGCGGAGGACCTCGGCGCGAGGGAGGACCGAACACGGCTGTCTCTTCTCCACATCTCCGCGCCCACGAGACATGGCGCCTGATCTGGGGGGGCGCGAGGGAGGACCGAACACGGTGCTCCCTCGCGCCGGGATCCGCTCCCGGCCTCCGGGCGCCCGGGCGGGACGCCGACCGGGTCAGGACGGGTCGAGCGGGCGCAGGTGGCCGGCGCGCCAGGCCTCGGCATCACCGGCCGTGCGGCGCGCGTCGCCGACGACCGCCCGCGCCGCCCGGAGGTCGTCCTCCATGCGAGCGCGCGCGACCGGGACGTCGTCGACGAGGGACCGCCAGAGCACCGCCTCGTCGATCCCGAGGTAGTGGTGGGCGAGCCGGTTGCGCATGCCGCGCAGCTGACGCAGGCCCTCGGCGGTGAGGTAGCGCTCGGCCTGGTCCCGGTCCAGGGCCTCCGCGGCCTGGTGAATCCGCTCGACCACCCGTTCCGCGGCCAGCCGCAACCACGGCGGGCGGTGCCCCTCCGGCTCCGACGCGAGCGCCGCGGCGGTGTCGAGCTCCTCCGCCAACGCGACGACGCGCTCCGCCTCCTCGGGAGTCACAGCGGGACGGTCTCGGCGAGGATCCGGCCGCCGATCCCGGTCCGGCTCGCGCGGTCGAGCACCTGCTCGTCGTCCACCACGTCGACGCGGACCCCGGTCAGCGACTCGAGCGCGGCGGTCAGCGCCACCAGGTCGCGCCTCGCGCCGGCCCCGAAGTGCACGATCAGGTCGAGGTCCGAGTCGGCTCCGTCCTCGCCCCTCGCCACAGAGCCGAACACCCCGGCCGCCACCACCCCGTGGTCGGTCAGCACGCGCAGCACCGCGTCGTGGTGACGCGCGAGCGCGTCCCGCGGCAGGTCTCGCTGCACGACTCCTCCTCCGGCTCCGAGCCACCAGGCTAGCGACCGCATCAGTCGTCCGGGAACCAGATCGCCCGGCGCAGCGCCACCCGCGTGCCGTCCGCCGACAGCGGCGTCCCCTCCGCGCGCAGGTGCTCCAGCGCCGCCCGCGCGTGGTGCGCCGGCGGGGACCCGGCGGCGTTCACCACCCGCCACCACGGCACCCCGGACCCGCCGCGGGACATGATCTGGCCGACCTGCCGGGGCCCGCCCCGTGCGGGCAGCCCCTCGGCGACGAACCGGTCCGCGACCACCTCGGCGATCGTCCCGTAGGTCATCGCGCGGCCGGACGGGATCGCGTCGACCAGGTCGAGCACCGCCTCCAGGTACGCCTCGTCCACGCCTCAGCCCCGCCGCACCAGCACGAGCGCCCGGTCGTCGCCCTCGCCGGCACCGACCCGCGCGATCACGTCGTCGGCGTCGCCGCGCCCCGTCGACAGCACGCTCTCGACGGCCCCGCAGAGCCGGTCGATCCCGAGGTCCAGGTCGCCGCCCGGCGTCTCCACGAGGCCGTCCGTGTACAGCAGCAGGACGTCGCCCGGGTCGACCCGGCCCCGCACCGACGGGAAGACCGCCCCCTCGAGGACGCCGAGCGCGGGCCCGCCGCGGGCGGGGACCAGGCCCACCGCCCCGGAGCCGGCGTCCAGGTGCACCGGCGGCAGGTGGCCCGCGGAGTACACGGTGTACTCCCCCGTCGCGAGGACCAGGCTCACGTGCACCGCGGTCGCGAAGCCCTCGTCCCAGTCCTGCGCCAGCAGGTAGGCGTTCGCCGCGGGCAGGAAGTCCGGCGGGGGCAGCTGCCCGATGAGCCCGGCGAGCGCGCCGGAGAGCTGGAGCGAGCGCACCCCCGCGTCCTGCCCCTTGCCCGAGACGTCGACCAGCGCGATCTCCAGCACGGCGCCCTGCAGCCGCGGCGCCGCGACCACGAAATCCCCGGAGAACGCCTCGCGGTGCGCGGACCGCAGCGCCGTCTGCACCGTCCAGCCGTCGGGCAGCGCCGGCACGGCGCCGTGCGCGGCGAGCCGGTCCCGCAGGTCGACGAGCATCAGCTCGCCGGGCGCGCCCTGCAGGCCGAGCCGCTCGCGGTGCGCGGCGAACGCCAGCAGCGCGCCGATCGCGATGCCCTGCAGCACGAACGTGCCCGGCGTGAAGTCCCCGAGCCCGGCGAGCGGGATCGCGACGAACTGCACGACGATCGCCCCGCACAGCACGACCATCCCCCGCATCCGCAGCAGGAACGCGCCCAGCAGCTCGATGAGGATGAACGTCGACGGCGGCACCCACGGCCGCGCCCAGACGATGCCCGCGGACGCCAGCAGCGTCAGGCCGACCAGCATCGTGGTCAGCGCGGGCTGGGAGCCGACGCCGTACCGCCGCAGGCAGGACCGGACCCGGTCGAGCACGCTCGCGGCCCGGCGGCGGCGCGGGGCGGGCGGGGTCACGCCGCGAGGGTACCCAGCACCCTGAGGGCGCGGCCAGGTGCCGCCACGGCAGGGTCGGCGGGCGAAATCGCGTGACCCGCCGCGACGCCGGCCAGCAGGATGGCGGCCATGAGCACCGCGACGACCACCGGGTACCGCCAGTTCGAGATCACCGCCGACCGCGTCGAGGAGTACCGCGCCCTCGACGCCATGGCCTTCGCCGAGCCGGCCCACGACCCGGCGCTGGACGCCGAGGTGCCGTTCGCGGTGCCGCTGGACCGCGCGGTCGCCGTCGAGACCGACGCGGGCGAGGTCGTCGCCGTGCACGGCTCGTACGCGTTCACGCTCCCCACCCCCGGCGGCGAGGTGCCGTGCGCCGGGCTGACCTGGGTCGGCGTCCGGCCGGACCACCGGCGCCGCGGCCTGCTGTCGACGATGATCCGGGCGCACCTCGACCGGTCGCTCGGCCGGGGCGAGCCGGTGTCGGCGCTGTTCGCGGCCGAGCCGGGCATCTACGGCCGCTACGGCTACGGCTCGGCCTCGGACCACCTGCGCCTGACGCTGCCCCGCGGCGCCGCGCTGCGGGACGTGCCCGGGTCGGCCGACCTGACCGTGCGGTTCGCGACGCTCGACCCGGCGGCGCACGAGGGCCTGGTCGAGGACGTGTACGCCGCGGCGGGTGCGGGCCGGCCGGGCTGGATCCGGCGCGGGTCGGACGCCCTGCGGCGCATCGCGGTCGCGGACCCGGCGGCCTGGCGGAGCGGCGGGGAGCCGGCGCGGCTGGTCACGGTGCACGCCGCCGACGGCGCGGCGCGGGCCTTCGCGATCCTGCGGCGCAAGCAGACCTGGGGCGACGGCGGACCCGAGTACCCGGTGCAGGTGCGGCTCGCCGCCTCCGTCGACGCCGCGGCCGCGCACCGGCTGTGGTCGATGCTGCTCGACCTCGACCTGACGACGACGGTGGCGACCCCCATGCTGCCCGTCGACGACCCGCTGCTCGCGCTGCTGGTCGACACCCGGCGGCCCGTGCCGAAGGTCAGCGACAACCTGTGGGTCCGGCTGCTCGACGTGCCCGCCGCGCTCACCGGCCGCCGGTACGCGGCGCCGGTCGACGTGGTGCTCGGGGTGCGCGACGCGCTGCTGCCCGGCAACGACGGCGCGTGGCGGGTCGTCACCGGCGAGCCCGGGGCCGACGGCACCTACGCGGCCCGGGTCGAGCGCGCCGGCACGGCCGCGCCGGACCTCGAGCTGGACGTCCGCGAGCTCGGCGCCGCCTACCTGGGCGGCCGCAGCCTGACGGCGCTGGCCGCGGCCGGCCAGGTCACCGCCGCCCGCCCCGACGCGCTGCACCGCGCGGCGACGGCGTTCGGCTGGCCCGTCGCCCCGGTGTGCCCCTGGGTGTTCTGAGCGACCCCCGTTCGCCGAGATGGCAGCTCTCGGCTGTCCGCGGCGCCCGCGAGACAGCCGAGAGCTGTCGCTTCGGCGGCGCAGCGCGCGCGAGGCGGCGGTGCGGCGCGTCAGGCGCGCGCGGCCTCGTACGCCGCGAGCTGGTCGATCCGGCGCTGGTGCCGCGGGTCCTGGGAGAACGGCTCGTCCACGAACACGTCGACCAGCTCCAGAGCCTCGTCGACCGAGTGCTGCCGGGCGCCGATCGCGACGACGTTCGCGTCGTTGTGCTGCCGCCCGAGCCGCGCGGTGTCGGTGTTCCAGGCGAGCGCGGCGCGCACGCCGGTGACCTTGTTCGCGGCGATCTGCTCGCCGTTGCCGGACCCGCCGATGACGACGCCCAGGCTGCCCGGGTCGGCCACCACGGCCTCCCCCGCGGCGAAGCAGACGGCCGGGTAGTCGTCCTGCGGGTCGTACTCGGCGGCCCCGTGGTCGACGACGTCGTGCCCCGCGGCGCGCAGGTGCTCGACCAGCGCGACCTTGAGCTCGAACCCGGCGTGGTCAGCGGCGACATGGATACGCATGGGGCCATCCTGCCGCACGCCCGGCCGCGGCGTCGCGGGCATCCGCGTCCGGCGGGGCAGCGCGCCGTCGGCCCCGCGACCTAGGCTGGCTCCCGGTGCGCGCTCGCGCGCCTGCCCGACCGGAAGGGACCCTCCTCGACCATGACCCGCAGCGGCATCGACACCTCGGCCCTCGACCCGGCCGTCCGCCCCCAGGACGACCTGTACGCGCACGTCAACGGCCGCTGGGTCGCCGAGCACGTGATCCCCGCCGACCGGGCGATGGACGGCTCGTTCCGCGCGCTGCACGACCAGGCCGAGGAGCAGGTCCGGGACATCATCGTCGAGGCCGGGGAGGCCGCCGACGCCACCGGCGTGCAGGCGCAGATCGGCGCGCTGTACGCGTCGTTCATGGACGTCGACGCCGTCGAGGCCGCCGGCACCGACCCGCTGCGCCCCGACCTGTCGGCCGTCGCCGCCGCGAGCAGCCGCCAGGACCTCACCGACGTGCTCGGCACCCTGCAGCGCACGGGCGCCGCGGCCGGCACCGGGTTCTGGGTCGACAACGACGCCAAGGACCCGGAGCGGTACGTCGTCTACCTGTACCAGTCCGGGCTGGGCCTGCCCGACGAGTCGTACTACCGCGACGAGCAGTACGCGTCCGTGCTGGCCGCCTACCGCCCGCACGTCGCGCGGATGCTGCGGCTCGGCGGCTGGTCCGCGGACGAGGCGGCGGCCGACGAGGCCGCGGGCCGGGTCGTCGCGCTGGAGGCGAAGATCGCCGCGGGCCACTGGGACGTCGTGAAGGACCGCGACGCCGACCTCACGTACAACCCGACCACGCTCGCCGCGCTGGCGACCACCGCCCCCGGCTTCGACTGGGAGGCGTGGTCCCGCGCGCTCGGCGCCCCGCGGGGCTCGCTCGACGAGCTCGTGGTGCGCGAGCCGTCGTTCGCCACCGCGTTCGCCGGCCTGTGGGCGTCCGAGCCCCTCGAGGACTGGCAGGCCTGGCTGGCGTACCACGCGATCACCGCGCGGGCCCCGTACCTGTCGTCCGAGCTGGTCGAGGCGAACTTCGACTTCCACGGCCGCACGCTGACCGGCGCCCAGGAGCTCCGCGACCGCTGGAAGCGCGGCGTCTCGCTCGTGCAGGGCGTGCTGGGCGAGGCCGTCGGCGAGGTGTACGTCGCCCGGCACTTCCCGCCGGCGCACAAGGAGCGGATGGAGGTGCTCGTCGGCCACCTCGTCGAGGCGTACCGCGAGTCGATCACCGCGCTCGACTGGATGGGCGAGGACACGAAGGCCAAGGCGCTCGCCAAGCTCGACGCGTTCACCCCGAAGATCGGCTACCCGGTGAAGTGGCGCGACTACTCGGGCCTGGAGGTCCGCGCCGACGACCTGGTGGGCAACGTCCGGCGCGCGTCCGCGTTCGAGCAGGACTTCGAGCTGAACAAGATCGGCAAGCCGATCGACCGCGACGAGTGGTTCATGACCCCGCAGACGGTCAACGCCTACTACAACCCGGGCATGAACGAGATCGTGTTCCCCGCCGCGATCCTGCAGCCGCCGTTCTTCGACGCCGACGCGGACGACGCCGTGAACTACGGCGGCATCGGGGCGGTCATCGGCCACGAGATCGGCCACGGCTTCGACGACCAGGGCTCCAAGTACGACGGCCAGGGCCGGCTCGAGGACTGGTGGACCGAGCAGGACCGCGCGGAGTTCGAGAAGCGCACCTCGGCGCTCATCGAGCAGTACAACGCGTTCTCCCCCGCGCAGCTGAACGGCTCGCACCACGTCAACGGCGCGCTCACCATCGGCGAGAACATCGGCGACCTGGGCGGCCTGTCGATCGCGCTCAAGGCCTACCGCATCGCGCTCGGCCGCTCGCTGGACGAGGCGCCCGAGGTCGACGGCCTCACCGGCGTGCAGCGGGTGCTGCTCGGCTGGGCGCAGGTGTGGCGGGCCAAGGGCCGGGACGAGGAGATCATCCGCCGGCTCGCGGTCGACCCGCACTCCCCGGACGAGGTCCGCTGCAACGCGGTCGTGCGGAACGTGGACGAGTTCTACACGGCGTTCGACGTGCAGGCCGGCGACGGGCTGTACCTCGCGCCCGAGGAGCGCGTGCGCATCTGGTGACGCACGACCGCGGCGCCCGTCCCCGGCCGGGGGCGGGCGCCGCGGCGCGTCGCGGGGGGTCCGCCGTCAGGGCAGCGTCGTCAGCGCCGCCGTCGCGACCCGGAACCCGGTCCCGGTCTCGTCGACCACGCAGGACATGCCGTTCGAACCGCTCGTGCAGGTGTACGGCCCGACGGTCTGCGTCTGCCCGTACTCGAGCACGGGCGTGTCCGCCGAGGCCGGTGCCGGCGCCGGACCCTCGACGCACGGCGTGCTGACGCCGTCGGCCTCGTTCAGCACCACGGTGTGCCCGGTGGTGCCGGTGCACCCCTCGGACGCCGGGACCTCGTACTGGATGTTCGCGATCGTGCAGGTCACGCCGTCGGGCGACATGGTGCACGCGATGTTCCCCGTCGGGGACGCGAACGACGTCGCGACGTCGCTGGTCGCGCCCGTCGTGGCGCCGTCCGTCGCGGCGCCGGACGCGGCCTGCGAGGCGGGGGCCGACGGGCTCGCGGTCGCGCCGCCGCCGTCGGAGCCGCCGCCGAGCACGACGATCGCCGCGACGACCAGGCCGAGGACCAGCACGACGTCGACGGCCAGGAAGATCTTGACGCCGCGGCTCAGGTTCGCGAGGGCTGCCATCTGCTACCTCCGGGGGTGGGGCGGGTGCGGCGCGCTCCCGGGGGCGGGTGCGCGCGCCGGCGCTCAGTCGAAGACGGGGCCCTTGGTGCGGGTGCGCTTGAGCTCGTAGAAGCCGGGGACGCCGGTGATCAGCACGAAGCCGTCCCAGAGCCGCCCCGCCTCCTCGCCCTTCGGGGCCGGCGTCATCACCGGGCCGAAGAAGGCGGTGCCGTTGACCGCCACGACCGGGGTGCCGACCTCGTCGCCGACCAGCGCGATCGCCTCGGCGTGCGAGGCCCGCAGCTGCTCGTCGAACTCGTCGGTGTCGCCGTAGGCCACGAGCGACTGCGGCAGGCCGACCTCGTCGAGCGACTCGCGGATGATCGCCCAGGTGTCCTTGCGGCCGCCCGGGTGCCGACGGGTGCCGAGCGCGTCGTACAGCGGCTTGAGGTGCTCGGCGCCGTACAGCTCCTTGGCGGCAGTGAGCACGCGCACGGCGGCCCAGGAGTCGTCCATCAGCTCGCGGTACTCGTCGGGGAGGTCCCGGCCCTCGTTGAGCACGGACAGGCTCATCACGTGCCAGCGCACGTCGACGTCGCGGACCTGCTGCACCTCGGTCATCCAGCGCGACGTCATCCACGCCCAGGGGCACGCGGGGTCGAACCAGAAGTCGGCGGTGTCGCGGTCGGGCGCGGTCGTCTCGGTCACTGGGAGGGCTCCTCGGGCTGTCGACGTCGGGGTGCGTGCGCGCGGACACGGGCGCCGTCCGGTCGACCGCGCCGTCCGCCATCATGCCTCGTGACCCCGGGGCCGTGTCACGCGGGGGGTCGGGCCGCGGGACGTGCGGCCGGGGCACCGGCGGACGCACGCACCCGCCGGTTGGTGGAATGATGCGGCGACGGTCAGGCAGCCTGACCACCGCACACCTGCGACCCCGCACCACGAGGAGACCCCGCGTGCCCGCAGAGAACCTGACCCGCGACGAGGCCCGCACCCGGGCCGGGCTGGTCGACGTCCAGTCGTACGACGTGGCGCTCGACCTGACGACGGGGCCGGTGACGTTCACCTCGACGACGACCGTCCGGTTCACCGCCCGGGAGGCCGGAGCCGGCACGTTCCTCGACCTCATCGCCCCGGCCGTGCACCGCGTCGTGCTGAACGGGACCGAGCTGGACCCCGCCGACGTCGTCGCCGACTCGCGCATCCGCCTGGACGGTCTGGCCGAGCAGAACGAGGTCGTCGTCGTCGCCGACGCCGCCTACATGAACACCGGCGAGGGCCTGCACCGGTTCGTCGACCCGGTCGACGACGAGGTCTACCTCTACTCGCAGTTCGAGGTCGCCGACTCCCGGCGCGTGTTCGCCGTGTTCGAGCAGCCCGACCTCAAGGCCACCTTCGCGTTCACGGTGACCGCGCCGGCGCACTGGGTGGTCGTGTCGAACTCCCCCGCCGTCGGCCAGCCCGTCCCCGTCGAGGGCGGCACCAACCGCAACGGCGGCCGCGACGAGGGCACCGCCACCTGGACCTTCGAGCCGACGCCGCGCATCGCGTCCTACATCACGGCGGTGGTGGCCGGCCCGTACCACCACGAGCACGGCGAGCTCACGTCGCGCGACGGCCGCACCATCCCGCTCGGCGTCTACTGCCGCGGCTCGCTCGCGCAGCACCTCGACACCGACAACATCCTCGACATCACGCGGGCCGGCTTCGCGTTCTACGAGGAGCAGTTCGACTTCCCGTACCCGTTCGCCAAGTACGACCAGCTGTTCGTGCCGGAGTTCAACGCGGGCGCGATGGAGAACGCCGGCGCGGTGACGTTCCTCGAGTCCTACGTGTTCCGGTCCAAGGTCCCGGAGGCCACGGTCGAGCGCCGTGCGGTGACGATCCTGCACGAGCTCGCGCACATGTGGTTCGGCGACCTGGTGACCATGCGCTGGTGGGACGACCTGTGGCTGAACGAGTCGTTCGCCGAGTACGCCTCCACCCTGGCGACCGCCGAGGCCACCCGCTGGACGACCGCCTGGACCACCTTCTCCTCGCTGGAGAAGGGCTGGGCCTACCGCCAGGACCAGCTGCCGTCCACGCACCCCATCGCGGCGGACATCCGCGACCTCGAGGACGTCGAGGTCAACTTCGACGGCATCACGTACGCCAAGGGCGCGAGCGTGCTCAAGCAGCTCGTCGCCTGGGTGGGCCAGGAGCAGTTCTTCGCGGGCGTCCGGCAGTACTTCGCCAAGCACGCGTGGGGCAACACCGAGCTGCGCGACCTGCTGACCGAGCTCGAGGCCACCTCCGGCCGCGACCTGTCCGCGTGGTCGGCGCTCTGGCTGCAGCAGTCCGGCGTCACGCTGCTGCGCCCGGAGGTCGCGTCCGAGGTCGGCGAGGACGGCGTCGAGCGGATCACCGCGCTCGCCGTGCGCCAGGAGGTCCCCGCGACGCACCCCGTGCAGCGCCCGCACCGCCTGGTGGTCGGCGGCTACGACGTCGTCGCGGACGCCGCCGGCGAGACCCGCCTGGAGCGCGTCGTGCGCGTCGAGCTCGACGTGGACGGTGAGCGCACCGAGGTGCCCGAGCTCGTCGGCACGAAGCGGCCCGACCTGCTGCTGCTCAACGACGAGGACCTCGCCTACGCCAAGGTCCGGCTCGACGAGCGCTCGCTCGCCACCGCGATCGCGCACCTCGGCCACTTCACCGAGTCGCTCCCCCGCACCCTCGTCTGGGCGGCGGTCTGGGACGCGACCCGCGACGGCGAGACCCCGGCGCGCGACTACGTCGACCTGCTGCTCGGCAACATCGCGCACGAGACGGACTCCTCGGTCGTGCTCGTGCTGCTCCGCCAGCTGCACACCGCGCTCGACCTCTACGTGGCCGCCGAGCACCGGCCGGCCACCGAGGTCGCAGCCGCGGACGCGCTGTGGACGCTCGCGACCGACGCCGAGGGCGGCAGCGACACCCAGCTGCAGCTCGTCAAGGCGTTCGCCGCCCGCGCGTCGACCACCGAGCAGCTCGACGCCGTCGCGGCGCTGCTGGACGGCGGCACCCGCCTGGAGGGCCTGTCGATCGACACCGACCTGCGCTGGGAGCTGCTGACCTCGCTGGTCGCCGGCGACCGCGCGGGCGAGGCCGAGATCGACGCGCAGCTCGCGGCGGACCCGACCGCGACCGGCCAGCGCGCCGCCGCGGCCGCCCGCGCCGCGCTCCCGACGGCCGACGCCAAGGCCGCCGCCTGGGCCGCCGTCGTCGAGTCCGACGCGCTGCCGAACGCCCTGCAGGCCGCCACCATCGGCGGGTTCGGTCGCGTGCACGACCGCGCGCTGCTCCGCCCCTTCGTGGCGCCGTACTTCGACGGGCTCGAGCGCGTGTGGTCCGAGAAGACCAACGAGATGGCGCAGAACATCGTGACCGGCCTCTACCCGACCGAGCTGGCGGACGACGCCGGCGACGGCGCGGTCGACGTGGCCGGGGCGACCGACGCGTGGCTGGCCGCGCACCCGGACGCAGCCCCGGCGCTGCGCCGGCTGGTGGTCGAGGCCCGCGACGGCGTGCGCCGGCTGCTGGCGGCCCAGGCGGCCGACCGGCACTACCACGAGGTCTGACCCGCACCCCGGCCCGGCCTGACGCGCCCGGCGCCCGACCTCGCACGCGGGGACGGGCGCCGGGCGCGTCGTCGTCCCGGGCGGCGACCCAGGGGTCGATCGTCGAGATAGGACCCACGCGCCGAGATAGGACCGCCCACGGCCCTATCTCGGCGCAGCGGTCCTATCTCGGCGAGCGGTCGGCGGGCGGCGCCTGCGGGAGGGCCGCCAGCCAGCGGCGCGCCGCGCGCGGGGTGCGCAGGCGCACCACCGGGACCGTCCCCGTCGCCGCGAGCCGCCGGTACCGCTCCCGGTAGGCCGCGTGCTCGGTCCACGACCACAGCACGATGTTCTCCTCCGGGTCGGTGCGCAGCAGCGACGCGAGCGACTCGGTGTTGCCGTGGTAGATCGGCCGGCGCAGCACCGCCCGCGCCAGCGTCCGACGCACGACCCGCGCCATGACGAGCGGGCGCGGGTAGTCGAGCCACACGACGGCGTCCACGTCGTCGGCGAGCCCCTGCCGGACGTCGTTCCAGTTGCCGTCGACCACCCACCCGCGCGGTGCCCCGTCGAGGAACTCCCGCAGGATGCCCCGGGCGACCTCCGGGTCCTTCTTCACCCAGCCCGGCCCCCAGAACACCTCGTCGAGCTCGCGGTGCGGGACGCCGAGGCGCCGGGCGAGCGCGCGGGCGAACGTGGTCTTGCCGGCGCCGGAGTTGCCGACGACGCGCACGCGCCGCGGGGGCCAGGTGGTCATCGGGGCAGCCTAGCGAGGGGCCCGGCGCCGCCCGCGGGGCTCAGCCCTCGGCCAGCACCGCCGCGAGCGACCGCAGCCGCGCGTTGGTGAACAGGTCGTCCAGCAGCACCAGCCGCCCGGCGCCGTCGGCCAGCGGCACCCGCCAGTTCGGGTACTCCTGGTCGGTCCCGGGCTGGTTCTGCGCGCGCCGCTCCCCCACCGCGTCCGCCAGCGACACCCCGACGAGCACGCTCGGCGTCCGGAGCACGTACCGGTGCAGCGCCTCGACGACCTCGCGCTCGCTCGGGTCGTCGCCCAGCAGCCCGCGGTCGCGCAGCACCGCCAGCATCGCCTCGCGCTCGGCCCGCGCCGCGCGCCGTACCTGCTCGACCGGCTCCGTGAGCAGGCCCAGCCGCTCGCGGAGCGCGACGTGCTCCTCGGCGAGGTAGCCCGCCGTGGGCGGCAGGTCGTGCGTGGTCACCGAGGACAGCGCGAGCCGCCGGTAGCCCTCGGGCGGCAGCGGCCGGCCCTCGGCGTCCTTCTCGAACCACAGGATCGAGGTGCCGAGCACGCCGCGGTCCAGCAGGTAGTCGCGGACCCAGGGCTCGACGTTGCCGAGGTCCTCGCCGATGACGGCCGCGCCCGCGCGGTGCGCCTCCAGGGCGAGGATGCCGATCATCGCGTCGTGGTCGTACCGGACGTAGGTCGCCTCGGCGGGGCTGTTGCCCTGCGGGATCCACCAGAGCCGGAACAGCCCGATGATGTGGTCGATCCGGACGGCGCCCGCGTGCCGGAGGACGGTGCGCAGCATGTCCCGGTACGGCCGGTAGGCGACGCGCTCCAGCTCGGCGGGGTGCCACGGCGGCTGCGACCAGTCCTGGCCCTGCTGGTTGTACATGTCCGGCGGGGCGCCGACCGACGCGCCGCGGGCGAGCACCGAGCCGAGCGCCCACGCGTCCGAGCCGTCCGGGTGCACCCCCACCGCGAGGTCGTGCATGACGCCGATCGACATGCCCGCCTCGTGGGCGGTGCGCTGCGCGGTGCCGAGCTGCTCGTCGCACAGCCACTGCAGCCAGCAGTAGAACCGCACGCGGTCGGCGAGCTCGGTCCGGGCGCGCAGAGCGCCGGGGGCGGCGGGGTCGCGGAGATCGGCGGGCCAGGGCGGGGCGCCGTGCTGCTCGGCCAGCGCGCACCACAGCGCGAAGTCCTCGAGCCCGCGGCCCTCGCGCCGCCGGAAGTCGTCGAACGCCGACTGCCGGGCGGCCGACCGGGGCGCGGCGAACACGACCTCCAGCGCGGCCTTCTTGGCGGCCCACACGACGTCGCGGTCGATCGGCCCGTCGTCGGTGTCGAGCGCGAGCGCCTGCTCGGCGGACCACGCGACCAGCGCGCGGTCGGCCGACGACAGGTACGCCGTCTCCGGCACGTCCTCGACGCGCAGGTACAGCGGGTTCACGAACCGGCGCGTGGTCGGCAGGTACGGCGACGGCGTGAGCGGCGGGACCGGCTCGGCGGCGTGCAGCGGGTTGATGAGCAGGAACTGCGCGCCCGCCTCGTGGCCCGACAGCCACGCGAGGTCGGCCAGGTCGCGCAGGTCGCCCGCGCCCCAGGACGCCCGCGAGCGCACCGAGTACAGCTGCACCATGAGGCCCCACGCGCGCTTCTCGTCCAGCGCCGCGGGCAGCTCCAGGCGGTCGGGCGTCACGGCCAGCGGGCTCGCCGCCTCGCCCGACGGGCCGGACGTGCGCAGCAGGTGCCAGCCGAGCGGCAGCCCCGCGGGCACCACGAACGTCGCGCGCCCGACCTCGCGGCCGTCGACCGTCCGCGGCTCCACGACGACGTCGGCCTGCTCCAGCTCGACCCGCTCGGTCACCGCCCCCGCAGCGCGGCGGCCGCGGCCCTCGGCGCCGTCGATCTCGACCCAGGCGCGGACGGGGTCGCCGTGCGTGACGTGCACCGGGACCCGGACGTCGTCCGACTGCCGGACGACGACCACGGGCGGCAGCACCCGGCGCCAGGGGACGTCCTCGGCGTGCCGCAGCGCGACCTCGACCCGCTCGGGCGTCGAGGCGTCGACGCCCAGCGCGCCCAGCACGGCGACCAGGGTGGCGGGCGCGACGTCGCGCATCCCGCCGTTGAACTCCTGGAACTCCGTGGCGACGCCGTGCGCCCGTGCCAGGTCCAGCAGGGACTCGGGGGCGGTGTGCTCGGCCACACGCCGATCCTGCCAGAGGGGGACCACTCACGCCGGGCAGCCGCGCTGGTGGCTGCGGGTGCGGGCCGGTCCCGGCACCCGCCCGGAGCCCGCGGCGGCCCCCGTCGCGCCGGGCCGTAGGGTGGCGCGCATGACCGCCGAGCACGCCGCCGCCGCGGCCGCCGCCGCCACGCCCACCACCGGCTACCCCGCCGCCCGCCGCCTCGACCTGGTCGAGGACCTGCACGGCCGCGCGGTCGCCGACCCGTACCGCTGGCTGGAGGACGCCGACGACGCCGAGACCGAGGCCTGGTCGACCGCCCAGGACGACCTGTACGCCGCGTACCGCGCGCGGGTCACGTCCGGCTCCCTCGCCGAGGGCCCGCTCGCGACCGGCCCGCTGACCGGCCGGCTGCGCGCGCTGCTCGGCGCCGGCTTCGTGGGCGCCCCGGCCTGGCGCGGCGACCGCCGGTTCTTCTCCCGCCGCACGGGCGACCAGGAGCACGGCGTCGTCGTCGTGGCCGAGCCGGACCCGGACGCCCCCGGCCGCGAGCGCGAGCGGGTCCTGGTCGACCCGGTCGCGCTCGACCCGGCCGGCACGACCACGCTCGACGCGTGGCAGCCCAGCAAGGAGGGCGACCTGCTCGCCTACCAGGTGTCGCACGGCGGCACCGAGGAGAGCGTGCTGCACGTGCTCGATGTGGCGACGGGCGAGCTCGTGGACGGACCGGTCGACCGCGCGCGGTACTCCCCCGTCGCGTGGGAGCCGGGCGGCGGCTCGTTCTTCTACGTGCGCCGCCTGGCGCCCGAGCTGCTGCCCGAGGGCGAGAAGCAGTACCACCGCCGGGTGTGGCGCCACGTGGTCGGCACCGACGCGGCGCAGGACGTCGAGGTGTTCGGCGCCGGCCTCGACCTGACCAACTACTACGGCGTCTCCGTGTCCCGCGACGGCCGGTGGCTCATCGTCTCCGCGTCGGCCGGCACCGCGCCGCGCACCGACGTGTGGATCGCCGACCTGCACGCGACCGAGCCGGGCGCGGTGCCCGCGTTCCGCGAGGTCGCCGTCGGCCACGACGCCGAGATCGCCGCCTGGGTCGGCCGGGACGGGCGGCTCTACGTGCACACCACGCTCGACGCCGACCGCGGCCGGCTGGCCGTCGGCGACCCCGAGGACCCGGGCGTCCCGCACTGGACGACCCTGCTCGCCGAGGACCCCGAGGCCGTCCTGGAGGACGTCGCGTTCACCGACGGCGGCGGCGACGACACGACCCCGCGGCGGCTGGTCGCGGCCTGGCGCCGGCACGCGGTCAGCGAGATCACGGTGCACGACCCGGCGACCGGCGAGCGGCTCCCGGACGCCGCGGGCACGGTGCCGCTGCCCGGGCTGGGCTCGACGGGCGGGCTCGTGACCCGGCCCGACGGCGGCGCCGACGTGTGGTTCACCTACACCGACCACACGACGGTCACCGAGGTGCACCGGTACGACGCGGAGTCCGGCACGACGACGCTCTGGGCCGCCCCGCCCGGCGCCGTGGCCGACCTGCCCGACGTCCGGGTGCAGCGCGTGGTCGCGACCAGCGCCGACGGCACGGAGGTGCGCGCGTTCGTCGTGGCGCGCGCCGACGCGCTGGACTCCGACGGCCGCCCGCTGGCCCCGGCGCCGACGATCCTCTACGGCTACGGCGGCTTCCAGATCTCGCTCGACCCCGCCTACTCCGCGACCACGCTCGCGTGGGTCGAGGCCGGCGGCGTGTACGTCGTCGCCAACCTGCGTGGCGGCGGCGAGGAGGGCGAGGAGTGGCACCGCGCCGGGCGCCGCGGGCACAAGCAGCACGTGTTCGACGACTTCCACGCCGTCGCCCGGCTGCTCGTCGACGAGGGCTGGACCACCACCGACCGGCTGGCGTGCTGGGGCGGGTCGAACGGCGGCCTGCTGGTCGGCGCCGCGCTCACCCAGCACCCGGAGACGTTCGCGGCGGTCGTCTGCTCGGCCCCGCTGCTCGACATGGTCCGGTACCAGCGGTTCGGGCTCGGCACGACGTGGAGCGACGAGTACGGCGACGCGGACACCCCGCGCGAGCTGGACTGGCTGCTGTCGTACTCGCCGTACCACCGGGTCGTCGAGGGCACCGCGTACCCGGCGACGCTGTTCACGATCTTCGACGGCGACACCCGCGTCGACCCGCTGCACGCCCGCAAGCTCGGGGCCGCGCTGCAGGCCGCCACGTCCGCCCCGGTCGAGGACGCGCCGGTCCTGGTGCGCCGCGAGAAGGGGGTCGGCCACGGCGGGCGGGCGCTGTCCCGCACGATCGCCCTGACGGTCGAGCAGCTGCAGTTCGTCGCGGACCGCACGGGCCTGGCGGCCGCCGGGCGCTGACCCCGCCCCGCCCCCGCGCGGGACCCGTGTGAGGGTCCCGTGCGGGCCGCGTGCGGGGGCGGCGGGCGCCCTGCGCCGGGGCGGCGGGCGGCCGCGCGCTCCCGCTAGCGTGGTCCGGTGATCTTCTCGTCCCTCCCCTCCGCGTTCGCCGCCGCGGGCGACGACCCGGGCGCCGAGCTCGCCGACAACGCGAACGCGCTCGTCGACTGGCTGCTCGGCCCGGGCCTGCGCATCGCGATCATCGTCGTGATCGGCGTGGTCGCGCTGCTGGTGGTCCGCCGGCTCATCAAGGCCGTCACCGAGCACATCGCCGACGGCACGTCCCTGCTCCAGCGCGGGATCGCCAAGCCGCTCGGCGGCGGCGAGGTGGCCGCCGCGCTGCGCAAGGTCAACCCGATCGCGAACGCCCGGCGCACCCAGCGGGCGCGCACCATCGGCTCGGTGCTGCGGTCCACGGCGGGCATCGTCATCGGCACGATCGTCGTGCTCTCGGTGCTCGACCAGGTCGGCGTGAACATCGCACCGTTCATCGCGTCGGCCGGCATCGTCGGCGTGGCGCTCGGCTTCGGCGCCCAGAGCCTGGTGAAGGACTTCCTGTCGGGCATGTTCATGCTGCTGGAGGACCAGTACGGCGTGGGCGACGTGGTCGACGTCGGCCCCGCGCAGGGCACGGTGGAGTCGGTCGGCCTGCGGGTGACCAAGATCCGCGACGCGGACGGCACCCTCTGGTACGTCCCGAACGGCTCCATGCTCCGGGTCGGCAACAAGACCCAGGGCTGGGCGAACGCCGTCGTCGAGGTGAAGGTCGACTACTTCGCCGACCTCGACCGCGTGGGCGACGTGCTGGTCGGCGCGGCCGCGCGGCTCGCCGAGGACCCGGCGCTCGGCCCGTCGATGGAGGGCTCGGCCACCGTCACCACCGCCGAGGACCTGTCGTTCGACGCGGTGACCGTGAAGCTCGTGCAGCGCACCGCCCCGGCGCGGCAGTGGGCGGTCGCCCGCGCGCTGCGCACCGCGGTCCGCGAGGCGCTGGAGGCGGCGGACATCCCGCTCGCCGGGCAGCGCGAGGCGCTGGAGGCGCACCGCGAGCGCGTCTCGGCGACGGACGACCCGACGACGGACTGACCCGGCGCGCCCGGTCCGCCGCCCGCACCGCTGCCGCGGCAGCCCCGCGGCCCGGACCAACCTCCGTGAGGCCGTCACAAGACCGTGAGGTCGTCACTCGTTCCTGCCGACCTCGCGAGCTCGTGCCGACCTCACCGCCAGAGCCCGCCGGACGCGCGACGGCCCCGGCCGCACCGGACCCGCTCGGGGTCGGGTGCTGCCGGGGCCGTCGTCGTCCGCGGGGCGGCCTGCCTCAGCGCAGGCCGTCGAGCTCCGCGGCCAGGTTGTCGGCCTCGGGGCCGACGATGACCTGCACGATGCGCCCGGAGCGCACGACGCCGAACGCGCCGGTCGCCTTGAGGGCGTCCTCGTCGACGCGCTGCGGGTCGGTGACCTCGACCCGCAGGCGCGTGATGCACGGCTCCAGGTCGACGACGTTGCCGCCGCCGCCCAGCGCCACCAGGATCTGCTCTGCCTTGCTCAATGGAACCCCCGTCGTGCTGTTCGTGCCGGACTGCCCCCGCGGCCACCCGCGCGGGCGGTCGCCTGCCGTCCAGCCTAGTCCGCGCGGCGGCCCGCGACCCGGTGCGACGCCCGGACCCCGCCGCGCGCGGTGCGAGACTGGGGCCATGTCCGAGCAGCCGCCGCTCCCCGCGCCCCGCCCGGCCGGCCCCACCCTCCCGCTGACCGCCGCCGCGCCCGCCCCGTCCCCCGTCGCCCCGGCGCCCGAGGGCAGCTCCGAGGCCCGGCGCCGGGAGTCGTTCTACGAGGCCGTCGGCGGCCACGTGACGTTCACCCGGCTGGTCGACGCGTTCTACGAGGGCGTCGCGACGGACCCGGTCCTGAAGCCGATGTACCCCGAGGAGGACCTCGGCCCGGCGAAGCGCCGGCTCACGATGTTCCTCGAGCAGTACTGGGGCGGGCCGACCGCGTACTCCGAGGAGCGCGGGCACCCGCGGCTGCGGATGCGGCACATGCCGTTCGCCGTCGACCCCGACGCGCGCGACCGGTGGCTGCGGCACATGCGCGCGGCGGTCGACACCCTCGGGCTGGCGCCGCTGTACGAGGCGACGCTGTGGGACTACCTGGAGCGGGCCGCGCACTCGCTGGTGAACACCGCGGGACGCTGAGCCGGGCGGGCGCGGGCACGCAGCCGACGCCGACGGGCACCGTCCGGGGCCCGGGGGCGTGAGACGCTGGCCCGCGTGACCGACGCCGCGCCCTCGACCGCTCCCGCCACCGCCCCCGACCCGATCACCGCGCTGCTGGCCGTCCTCGACGTCGCCCCCGGCGCCGGCCCGGACGCCTTCACCGCCGCGAGCCTGCCGAAGCCCGGCGGCCGGGTGTTCGGCGGCCAGGTCGTCGCGCAGGCGCTGGTCGCCGCCGGCCGCACCGTGCCCGCGGGCCGGCTGCCGCACTCCCTGCACGGCTACTTCCTGCGCGCGGGCGAGGTCGGCACGCCGATCGAGCTCGGCGTCGAGCGGCTGCGCGACGGCCGGTCGTTCTCGGCCCGGCGCACGCACGCCGCCCAGGACGGCGACCCGATCCTGTCGATGATCGCGTCCTTCCAGGAGGACCAGCCCGGCGTCGAGCACACCGAGCCCGCCCCGGACGTCCCGGCGCCCGAGGACGTCGAGTCGGCGATGGACCGCATGGGTCACCTCGACCACCCGGTCGCCCGGTTCTGGACGCACGAGAGCGCGTTCGACGTCCGGCACGTCGGCGGCTCGCTCTACCTCGGCCCGGCCCCGACGCCCGAGGGCCGGCAGCGGGTGTGGATGCGCGCCAAGGGCGCCCTCCCGGACGACCAGCTGCTGCACCGCGCGCTGCTCGCGTTCGCGTGCGACCAGATCATGCTCGAGCCCGTGCTCCGTCGCGCCGGGCTCTCCTGGCTGACGCCGGGCCTGTCCGTCGCGAGCCTCGACCACGCGATGTGGTGGCACCGGGACGTGCGGGTCGACGACTGGCTGCTGTTCGACCAGGACAGCCCGTCGGCGCAGGGCGGCCGCGGGCTCGGCAGCGCCCGGGTGTTCGACCGGTCGGGCGCGCTGGTGGCGACGATCGCGCAGGAGGGCATGGTCCGGGTCCCGACGGCCTGACCCGCGGCGCGGCCGTGGTCGCGCCGCCTCCCTGACGGCTCAGGCGCTCCGCTGGCGGGGCCCCGCACCCCGGTGCACAGTGTCCCGGTGGTGAGGCTGCGACGGGTCAGGATCGACTCCCCGGGGTGGACCCGGCGACGTGCAGGGAAGGGCTTCTCCTACCTCGACGTCGACCGCGTCACGCGGATCACCGACGTCGAGCACCTGGACCGGATCACCGCGCTGGCCATCCCGCCGGCCTGGCAGGACGTGTGGATCAGCCCGTGGGCGAACGGCCACATCCAGGCGGCCGGGCTCGACGACGCGCAGCGGCGGCAGTACCTCTACCACGAGCAGTGGCGCCGCCGGCGCGACCGGCTGAAGCACGACCACGTGCTCGACGTCGCCCGGCGGCTGCCGGCCGCACGCCGGTCGGTGCGCCGCGACCTCGCCCTCCCGGGGTTCCCGCGGGCGAAGGCGCTGGCCCTGGCGTTCCGGCTGCTCGACCTCGCGTACTTCCGGGCCGGCGGCGAGGGCTACGCGCAGCGCAACGGCTCGTACGGCCTGGCGACGCTGCGCCGCGAGCACGTCCAGGTGCTGGCCGACGACGACGGCGCCGAGACCGCCGTGCGGTTCCACTACCCGGCCAAGTCGGGGCAGATCCGGGACGTCGTCGTCGAGGACGCGCAGGTGGCGGAGCTCGTCGGCACCCTGCTGCGCCGGCGCGGCGGCGGACCCGAGCTGCTGGCGTGGCGCGACGACGACGGCTGGCACGACATCACCAGCGCCGAGGTCGGCGCGGACGTGAAGCACCGGCTCGGCGACGACGCCAGCCCGAAGGACTTCCGCACCTGGCACGCGACGGTGCTCGCGGCGCGCGGGCTGGCGGCGTCCGGCGCGGCGCCGAAGTCCGAGCGCGGCCGGCGGCGGGTCGTGGCGACGGTCGTCAAGGCGGTGTCCCACGAGCTCGGCAACACCCCCGCGGTGTGCCGGGCGTCCTACATCGACCCGCGCGTCGTCGACCTGTGGACCCACGGGACCACGATCCGCCCCACCCGCTCCCAGGCGGTCGCGGAGAAGGAGACCCTGGCGCTGCTCTCCTGACCTCGCCGGTGACCTCGCCGGAGGCCGGGTGTCAGTCCCGGACGCGGGCCAGGGCGAAGCCGTCCCAGCCCTTCGCGCCGACCGTCTGCAGGGCGGTCGCGTCCAGGCGGGGGTGGCTGCCGAGCGCGCGCAGCACCTCCCGGGAGCCGACCACGCGCGGGTCCCCGGACGCCGCGTCGGCCACCTCGCCCCGGCGCACCACGTTGTCGACCACGATCACCGTCCCGGGGTGCGACAGCCGCACCGCGAGGTCGAGGTAGCGCGCGTTGCTCGGCTTGTCGGCGTCGATGAACACGAGGTCGAACGGGTCCTCGCCCTGCGCGACCAGCCCCTCGACCGAGTCGCCCGCCGGCCCCTCGACCAGCCGCACCCGGTCCGCGACGCCGGCCCGCTCGAAGTTGTCCCGCGCCACCGCGGCGTGCGCCGGGTCGATCTCCAGCGTGGTCACGTGCCCGCCCGGCCCGACGGCGTCGGCGAACCACAGCGTGCTGTACCCGGCGAGCGTGCCGAACTCCAGCACCCGCCGCGCGCCCGCGATCCGGCACAGCAGCCACAGCAGCCGGCCCTCCGTCGGCGCGACCTCGATGGCCGGCAGCCCGGCCGCGCGGCCGGCGTCCCGCGCCGCGACCAGCGCGGCGCTCTCCGGCACCAGCTCCTCGACCAGGTACGCCTCGACCGCGGCCCAGCCCTGCTCCCCCGACCCCTGCTCGCCCATGGTCCGATCATGCACCCACCCGCGGCGCGGACGCTGTGGCGCGGGCACGCCGCGGGTGGGTCGGGCCGGACCGACCACGTCCCGGCAGGGCCACCGGATGCGGGCCGCCCCGGGGCGTCGGAGACTGCGGACGTGCCCCAGGACCCCGCCGTGACCACCCCGGGCGCGGACGCGCCCACCGCCGACGACCTGCTCCACGAGCCGGTCGCCCGCACCCTGACCGGGATCGTCCCCGGCGTCGGGCCCGACGGCCGCCCGCGCCCCGACGCCCCGCTCGTCGCCGTCACCGGCGTGACCGGCTACGTCGGCGGCCGCCTCGTGCCCGAGCTGCTGGCCGCCGGGTACCGGGTGCGCGCCATCGCCCGGCGCCCCGAGCGGCTGCGCGGCCGCCCCTGGTACGACGCGGTCGAGGTCGCCCAGGCCGACGCGGCCGAGCCCGAGGAGATCCGCGCCGCGCTCGAGGGCGCCGACGTCGCGTACTACCTGATCCACTCGCTCGGCTCGGGCCGCCGGTTCGAGCAGCGCGACCGGCACACGGCGCTGGTGTTCGGCGCGGCCGCGCGCGAGGCGGGCGTCGGCCGGATCGTCTACCTCGGCGGGCTGTCCCCCGACACCGAGGACCTGTCCCCGCACCTCGCGTCGCGCAAGGAGGTCGGCGAGATCCTGCTGGCTTCCGGCGTCCCGACGACGGTGCTGCGCGCGGCGATCATCCTCGGCTCGGGCTCGGCGTCGTTCGAGATGATGCGGTACCTCACCGAACGGCTGCCCGCCATGACCGTGCCCAAGTGGCTGGACAACCGGATCCAGCCGATCGCCGTCCGGGACGTGCTGCGCTACCTGGTCGGGTCGGCGTCGATGCCCCCGGAGGTCAGCCGGGAGTTCGACATCGGCGGGCCCGACGTCCTGACCTACCGCGACATGATGCAGGGGTACGCGAAGGCCGCCGGGCTGCCGCGGCGGCTGATCGTCAAGGTGCCGGTCCTCACCCCGCGCCTGTCGAGCCACTGGGTCGGACTGGTGACCCCCGTGCCGTCCGGCATCGCCCGGCCGCTCGTCGAGTCGCTGATCCACGAGGTCGTCTGCGACGAGCACGACATCGCCCAGTACGTGCCCGACCCGCCGGAGGGGCTGATCTCGTTCTCCCGCGCGCTGGAGCTCGCGCTCGCCCGGATCCGGGAGGCGGACGTGACGACGCGCTGGTCGTCGGCCGGCGTGCCCGGTGCGCCGTCCGAGCCGCTGCCGTCCGACCCCGACTGGGCCGGCGGCTCGCTCTACGAGGACGCCCGGAGCGTCGACGTCGACGCGTCGCCCGCGGCGCTGTGGCGGGTGCTGGAGTCCGTCGGCGGCGAGCGCGGCTGGTACTCGTGGTCGCTGGCCTGGCGGGTCCGCGGGCTGATGGACCGGGTCGTCGGCGGACCGGGTCTGCGGCGCGGCCGGCGGGACCCCAGGCGGCTCGTCGTCGACGACGCGGTGGACTTCTGGCGCGTCGAGGAGGTGCAGCCCGGCCGGCTGCTCCGGCTGCGCGCCGAGATGCGGCTGCCGGGGCTGGCGTGGCTGGAGCTGCGGGTCGAGCCGGAGGGCGGCGAGCCCGCGCGCCCCGCGACCGGCTCCACCGGCGCCGACGACCGCCCCGCCGACGTGTCCCCCGACCGCTGGACCACGCCGCCGACCCGGTTCGCGCAGCGCGCGGTGTTCCACCCGCACGGCCTGCTGGGGCAGCTGTACTGGTGGTCGGTGTACCCGTTCCACGGGGTGGTGTTCGGCGGGATGCAGCGCAACATCGCCCGCGCGGCGGAGACGGCGGAGCGCTCGCGCCGCGACCTCCCCCGCTGACCCGGCGCGGGCCCGCGCCGCGCCCGCCCGCGCCCGCCTGCACCCGCCCGCCCGCCTCTACGCCGAGATAGGACCGCCGCGCCGAGATAGGACCGTCTGCGGCCCTATCTCGGCGCGCGGGTCCTATCTGGGCGAACTGGAATCCCCGGCGTCGGTGGTCGGGAGCACCCGTCTCGGGTCGCGGGCAGTCGGCGCACGCGAGGAGTCAGCGGCCGCGGCGGCGGAAGGTCGGCGGAGCCTCGACGTACGGGAGCCAGGCGGCGCGCTCCGTCTCGCCGATCCGGCGGGGCGAGCCGCTCGCGGCGTCGACCAGGACCAGCGTGGTCACCGCGCGCGCGTAGGGACCCGGCGCACCGGCGCCCGCGTCGTCGGGGGACGCGTCGTGCACCTCGTAGCAGACGTCGATGCTCGCCCCGCCGAGGTGGCCGATCCACATGTCGACGACGACCGGCGTCCGGCGGTAGCCCAGCGGGCGCAGGTACTCGACCTCCTGGTGGGCGACCAGCGTCGCGGTGCGCGCGCCCGGCCCGGCGTCGAGCACGGCGGTCGGCCACGTCTCGCGGTCGGCCGGTCCCGTCGCGGGCGTGGCGCCCTCGCCCAGCGGGTCGGCGGGCGCGGGGTGCGCCCAGAACGCCTCGATGCGCGCCTCCTCGAGCAGCCGGAGCAGCTCGACGTTGTTCACGTGCCCGTACGCGTCCATGTCGGACCAGCGCAGCTGGACCGGCACCCGGAGCCTGGTCATCCGTCCCCCGTTCCTCGGTGCGGCGCCGCGGGGTGGCGCCCCCAGCATCCTGCCCCTCCCGCCGGGGCGCGCGGGTGCGGCGCGCGTGTGGCGTCGGCCGCACCCGATCCCGGCACGCCGCCGGGGCCGCCGGCAGGGCGCCGTCCGGCTCGACGGCCCCGGTCCGCCCCCGCGTCGCGCGCGGGTGCGGGCACGGCACCGGGCACCGGGCACCGGGCACCGGGCACCGGGCACCGGGCACCCGAGCGTCGACCCGCCCGGTCACCGCCCCCGGTCGCCCGCCGCGCGGAGCGCCTGCTCCCGGCACGCCGCCAGGTCGCCCAGCACCGCGGCGGCCGGGTCGGCGACCCGCTCCCGCGCGACCCGCGTCACCGCCGCGAGCAGCCGCGCCCGCGCCGCGCGCGCCCGACCACGGGCCCGCAGGCGCGCGAGCCCGGACGCCAGGAGCGCCAGCAGCGCACCCGCGAGCAGCCCTCCGACGAGCAGGACGGTCGGCGCCGGGAACGGGCCCCACTCCGGCGTCCGCGGCACCGGCAGCTGCAGGTACGCCAGCCCGGCGAGCGCCGCGAGCCACAACGCCCCCGCGACGGCCGCCGCGAGCAGCAGCCACTGCAGCCACCCGGCGACCCGCACCCACGCCCCCGGGCGGTCGGGCAGGAGCGGCGTGCCGCCGACGGCCCGGTCGAGGTCGTCGGCCAGGTCGGCCACGCCCACCGCGTCCCGGACGGCGAGCGCCCAGGCGTCCGGGACGTCCGCGGTGGCGGCGTCGACGTACCGCCGCACGGCCGACGACGCGGCGGCGCGGGCGGCGGGGCCAGCGGGCGGGAGCGAGGTCCGCTCGACGGCTCCCGGCTCGGCGTCGTCGGCCGACGCGCCCCGACCTCGGCGGCCCGCGCCCGCGCCCGTCGCCAGGTGCAGCCGCCGCAGCGGGTCCGGTCGGAGCCGGGCGAGCCAGCGCACCGGCGGCCAGCCGGCCCGCGCGCCCGCCCGGCGCACCGCCGCGCGCCGCACGGCCTCGACCACCACCGGCACGCCCGCCGCCTCGGCGAGCGCGTCCGCGAGCGCCGGCAGGCCGCCGTCGTCCCGGCCCCGCCGCCGACCCGGTGCCGAACCGCACCCGTCGAGCACCCGGCGTGCGGCCACCTCGACGTCGGCCGTCATCCGCGCGACGGCGACCCGGCGGCGCTCGGCGGCGTCGTCGAGCAGGTCGCGCAGCGCGGGCACCCCCTCCCCGGTGCGCGCCGACACGGCCAGGGTCCGCACCCCGGGCAGCCCGTCGGCGGCCGCCAGCCGGCGCAGGTCGCCGAGCACGGCGTCGACCTCGGCGGGCGCGAGCCGGTCGGCCTGGTTGAGCACGAGCACGACCACCTCGGCGTGCCGGGCGAGCGGCCGCAGGTAGCGCTCGTGCAGGGCCGCGTCGGCGTACTTCTGCGGGTCGACGACCCAGACCAGCAGGTCCACCCGCTCGATCAGGTGCTCGGCCCGCAGCCGGTGCGCCTCGACGACCGAGTCGTGGTCCGGCAGGTCGAGCAGCACCAGCCGCGATCCCGCCGCGCCCGGCCCCGCCGGCAGCCCGTGCCGCCGCCGCACCCCGAGCCAGTCGAGCAGCGGCTCCGCGCCGGGCCCGCGCACCGCGGCCAGCGCCTCGCCGGTGGTGGGCCGCTGCACCCCCGGACGCGCGATCTCCTCGCCGACGAGGGCGTTCACCAGCGACGACTTGCCCGACCCGGTGGCGCCGGCGAGCGCGACGACGGTGTGCTCGGCGGAAAGCGCCGCCCGCTCGCCGACCCGCGCCAGCACGGCGCGGCCGTCCGCGACGGCGTCCGCGGGCAGCCGACCCTCCCCCACGTCGAGCGCCGCGGCGAGGGCGGCGACGCGGTCGTGCAGCGGGAGGCTCATCCGCGGTCCTCCCGGCCGAGCAGCCGCCGCCAGAACCCGCCGCCGCGGGGGTGCTCGCCGGCGCCGTCGGCGGCGTGCGTGCCGTCGGCGTGCGCGGCCCCCGGTCCGGCGCCTGCCCGATCACCGGCTCCGGCCGACACGGTCGCCGCGGACCACGTCCCGCCGCCCGCGCCCGGCGTCCGGCCCGGCCCGGCGCCGCCGGACACCGCGCGCCACCGGTCCGCGCCGCGCAGGCTCGTCGTCGTGCCGGCCGGGGCGGGGACGTCGGCGGCGGTCGCCTGGAGGGCACCCGCGCGCCCCGCCCGTTCGGCCCGCGCCGCGTCCGCCACCGCCGTGGCCGCGCCACGCAGCGCCTCCCCACCCGTGAGGACGAGCGCGTCGAGCTGCGCCGTGTACCGGGCCGCCTCCCCGGCGAGCAGCGCGCGCACCCGCGCGTCCAGCCGCTCCCGAGCCTCTGCGGTCAGCCGGCGCACGGCGTCGTCGCCGAACACCGCCTCCAGCAGCTTCTGCGCCACCACGGCCGTGCCGCCCGCGATGCCGACCTCGACCCCGGTGAGCCCGCCGGTCGAGGCGAACGCCAGCACCATGAGGCTGACGCCGAGCGCATTCACCCCGAACGACAGCGCCCGGGCCGTGCCGCGCCGCTGCGCGCCCTGCTCGCCGACCAGCGCCAGCACGTCCGCCTGCCACGCACGGATCTCCCGGTCCACGTCGGCCCGCAGCGTCGCGGACGACCGGGACAGCCCGAGGTCCGGCAGCAGCCCGGCGCCGGACGGGTCGCCGCGCCACGCGGCGTGCGTGCGCTCGGCCGCCGCGTCGGCGGCGTCCAGGACGACGGCGGCGAGGCCGTGCGCGATCGCCTGCTCGACGGGCGCCGGTGCGGCGGGCCGGCCGCGCAGGAACCCGACGACCGCGTCCCGCACCCGGCCGACCCCGCGCTCGACCGAGCGCAGCAGGTCCCCCGTTCCGACGAGCTCCTGCCAGCGGGCCAGCACCTCGCCGCGGAGCATCGCGCCGTCCGACGTCGCCGCCCCGACCTGGGTCGCCGCCTCGGCGTAGGCGCGCGCGACCGCGTCCCGCAGCCGGGCCGCCGCGACCACCTGCTCGTCGGCCGCCCGGGCGAGCGCCAGCCCGCGACCGGCGAGGTCGTCGACCACCCCGTCCCGGGTCGCGACCGCGACCGCGCGCCGGGCGGCCGCGTCGCCGCCGAGGTCCGACAGCCAGGCCGCGACCGGGCCGACCACGTCCTCCGGCAGCAGGCCGTCCGGGCCGACGCCCTCCGCCACGGCGAACAGCGGGGCGGCGGCCAGGCCGTTCGCGTCCAGCATGCGACGCAGGTCCTCGACCGCCGCCTCGGACCCGGGGTCGACCCGGTCGACGACGAGCGCGACCTGGGCGTGCCGCTCTGCGGCGGTGTGCAGCAGGTCCCACGGCACCGCGTCCGCGTACCGGGCGGCGGTCGTGACGAACAGCCACAGGTCCGCCGCGGCGAGCAGCTGGGCCGCGAGCCGGCGGTTCGCCTCCTCGACGGAGTCGACGTCCGGCGCGTCCAGCAGCGCGAGGCCGCGGGGCAGCGCGGGGCTGGGGACGAGCCGGACCGCCGCGGCCCCGGGCTCCGCGGCCCCGACGTCGGCGGCCGCGCCCCCGTCCGGCCCGCGGTCCCCCGCCAGGCGGGCGAGCCCCGGAAGCACCCGGTCGCCGGCGAACCAGCCCGCGTCCAGCGGGTGGTGCACCAGCACCGGGGAGCGGGTGGTCGGCCGCAGCACGCCGGGGTCGCTGACCCGCTCGCCGAGCAGCGAGTTCACCAGCGTCGACTTCCCGGCCCCCGTGGAGCCGCCGACCACGACCAGCAGCGGCGCCCCGGCGGAGCGGAGTCGCGGCAGCAGGTAGTCGTCGAGCTGGTCGAGCGCGGCCCGGCGGCCGCCGCGGGCCTGCGCGGCGCCCGGGGCGTCGAGCGGCAGCGCGAGGTCGCGCAGCCGGGCGCGGAGCCTGTCCAGGGCGTCCGCGAGCGCGGCGTCCGCGCCGGTCACCGCGCCGGCGGCGGGCGGGGGCGTGTCGTCGGCCATGACGCCCATCCTGCCGTCCGCGGCCCCTCCCCGCCCTCCCGCCCGGTACCCACCCACGGGTCGGGCCCGCAGGTCGGGCGCGAGAGCCGGACCAGCGGGTCGGGCTTGCGGGTCAGGCCCGCGGGTCGGGCGTGCGGGTCGGGCCGGAGAGTCGGACGAGCGGGTCGGACCAGCAGGTCAGGCCGGGACGCGCAGCGGCCGCCGCCCCCGGGAGGGGACGACGGCCGTCGCGGGTGGTGCGGGGACGCTCAGTCGCGCGTGAGCTTGCGGTACGTCACGCGGTGCGGGCGGGCGGCGTCGGCGCCGAGCCGCGCCACCTTGTTCTCCTCGTAAGAGGCGAAGTTGCCCTCGAACCAGTACCAGCTCGCCGGGTTCTCCTCGGTGCCCTCGTACGCCAGGATGTGCGTCGCCACCCGGTCGAGGAACCACCGGTCGTGGGACACCACGACGGCGCAGCCGGGGAACTCCAGCAGGGCGTTCTCCAGCGAGCCGAGGGTCTCGACGTCGAGGTCGTTGGTGGGCTCGTCGAGCAGCAGCAGGTTGCCGCCCTGCTTCAGGGTGAGCGCGAGGTTCAGCCGGTTGCGCTCACCACCGGACAGCACGCCCGCGGGCTTCTGCTGGTCCGGGCCCTTGAAGCCGAACGAGGCGACGTAGGCGCGGGACGGCATCTCGACGTTGCCGACCTTGATGAAGTCGAGCCCGTCGGACACGACCTCGAACAGCGTCTTCTTGGGGTCGATGCCGCCGCGAGACTGGTCGACGTAGGACACCGACACCGTCTCGCCGACCTTGAGCGAGCCGCCGTCGAGCGGCTCCAGGCCCACGATCGTCTTGAACAGCGTGGTCTTGCCGACGCCGTTCGGGCCGATGACGCCGACGATGCCGTTGCGCGGCAGCGTGAAGCTCAGGCCGTCGATGAGGACGCGGTCGCCGAAGCCCTTCTCGAGCTTCTCGGCCTCCAGCACGACGCTGCCCAGGCGCGGGCCCGGCGGGATCTGGATCTCCTCGAAGTCGAGCTTGCGGGTCCGGTCGGCCTCCGCCGCCATCTCCTCGTAGCGGGCGAGGCGGGCCTTCGACTTGGCCTGGCGGCCCTTGGCCGAGGAGCGCACCCACTCGAGCTCGTCCTTGAGGCGCTTGGCGAGCTTGGCGTCCTTCTTGCCCTGCACCTCCATGCGGGCGGCCTTCTTCTCCAGGTAGGTGGAGTAGTTGCCCTCGTAGGGGTACAGCCGGCCGCGGTCGACCTCGCAGATCCACTCCGCGACGTGGTCCAGGAAGTACCGGTCGTGGGTGACCGCCAGGACGGCGCCGGGGTACGTGGCGAGGTGCTGCTCGAGCCAGAGCACGCTCTCGGCGTCGAGGTGGTTGGTGGGCTCGTCGAGCAGCAGCAGGTCGGGCTTCTCGAGCAGGAGCTTGCAGAGCGCGACGCGGCGGCGCTCACCACCGGAGAGCACCGTCACGTCGGCGTCCGGCGGCGGGCAGCGCAGGGCGTCCATCGCCTGCTCGAGCTGGGCGTCGAGGTCCCACGCGTCGGCGGCGTCGATGGCCTCCTGCAGCTGGCCCATCTCGGCGAGCAGCGCGTCGAAGTCCGCGTCGGGCTCGGCCATGAGGGCGGAGATCTCGTTGAACCGGTCGATCTTGCCCTTGATCTCGGCGACACCCTCCTGGACGTTGCCGAGGACGGTCTTCTCCTCGTTCAGCGGCGGCTCCTGCTGCAGGATGCCGACCGTGAAGCCGGGGCTGAGGCGCGCCTCGCCGTTGGAGGGCTGGTCCAGCCCGGCCATGATCTTGAGGATGGTCGACTTGCCCGCGCCGTTCGGCCCGACGACGCCGATCTTGGCGCCGGGCAGGAAGTTCAGCGAGACGTCGTCGAGGATGACCTTGTCGCCGTGCGCCTTCCGCGCCTTGTACATGCTGTAGATGAACTCAGCCACTGGCTTCTCGTCCGCCTCGGGGTCGTCGGTTCCGGTGTCGCGCGCGCCGGGCGACCTCGCGGTTGCCGGGCGACGGCGCGATCCCCCAGCCTAGGCGATCCCGGCCCGTCGGACCGCGCCGCCGCCGCGAGCAGCCGCCCGGCGGCGCGCCTCAGGCCGTGAGCCGCTCGGCCCGGGCGAGCCCGTCGCCCAGCGGGTCGTCGTCCGGCAGCTCCACCGCCCGGCTCAGGTCGACCGGGACGGGCTCGCCGGCCTCCGCGCCCGATCCACCGGCCACGTCGTCCCGGTCCTCGGCCGCGTCGCCCGGCCCGCCGTCCTCGCCGCCGGCACCCGGACCGCGCATCGCGTGCACCGTCCGCGTGAACCGCGTCGTGCCACGGGACAGGTCGTGCCCCACGGCGTCCGCCGTCAGCTCGGCGGTGGTGCGCGGCCGACCGTCGGGGGCGACCCAGTCGACGAGCCGGAGCCGGCCGTGCACCACCACCGGCTCGCCGCGGCGCACCGCGTCCGCGACGTTGAGCGCGAGGTGCCGGAACGTCTTGACCGTGAACCAGCTGGTGTCGGCGTCGACGTACCCGTCCTGGTCGCGGTCGTACACGCGCGGGGTGCTGGCCAGCCGGAACTTGGTGAACGGCACCTGCCCGTCGTCCCCGAGGTAGCGGACCGGGTCGCTGCCGACCCAGCCGACCACCGTGACCGTGAGCTCGTTGACCGCCATGCGTCCTCCTGGTGCCCGGGGCCGGCGCCCGTGCGGGCCGGCCGTGGGGACGACGCTGCCGGGTCCCGCGCCGGCCGGGTGCGGCACCCGCGCCGACGCTGGGGACGACCCGCGGCACCGAGGCCTGTGGACGGGTCGGCGCCCCCTGATCACGCGGCCGCACCGCCGGGGTAGGCGGGCAGCGCCGTGACCGGCGTGCGGGCGGTCGCCGCGCGGGTCTCAGGCCTTCCGCGCGACCGGCCTCAGGCCTCGCGCGCCCCTGCGGCCAGCTCCCGGACCCGGCGGTGCTCCGCGAGCACGGCCGTCGTCGGCTCCGCCAGGCACCGCCGCGCGACGCCCTCCAGCGCCTCGCGCCCGTCCCGCCGCACCCGCTCGGCCCGCCGGGTCGCCGCCGCGCGCCGCGCCCGCACCGCCAGCCACGCGCACAGCGCGGCCAGCACCGCGAGCCCGGCAGCGAGCGGCCAGCCCAGCCGCAGCAGGTCCTCCGGGCCGGTGCCCGACCCCCACGTGCGCCACGCGCCTGCGCCGGCCGCCGCGACCGCACTGACGCCGAGCACCACCGCCAGCACCAGCAGGGTCACCGCGAGCCGCGACCGCCGGGTCACGACCGCCACCCGGGACAGCGCCTCGTCCGCCGCCGACCGGATCTCGTCGGTCGGGGCCAGCGCGCCGCGCACCGCCTCGACCCAGCGCCGCGGCAGCCGGGCCGTGACCGCGTCGGTCCACTGGCTGCGCGCGAGAGCGACGGCGCCCTCCTGCACGGAGACGAGCTCGGGGACCGTCGTCGCGCTCCCGCGGACCACCGCGGCCACCGCGTCGGCGAGCGCCGGCAGCCCCGCCGCGTGCGCCAGGGTCACCGCCACCGGGGTCACGTCGAGCGCGTCCGCCGGCGGCTCGGCGTCGCCGACCTCCCCCTGCACGAGCCGCGCCGCGTCGGTGATCTCCGCGGACGCGCGCCGCGCCGCGAGGCTCTGCCGCCCGACGACCTCGGCCAGCGTGTCCCGCATCTCCGCGACGCCCTCGCCGGTGCGCGCGGACGTGGCCCGCACCTCGACGCCGGTGAGCCCGTCCGCGGCCAGCAGCCGGCCGACGTCGGCCACCAGGGCCTCCCGCTGCTCGGCCGGCACCGTGTCGACCTGGTTCAGCACCACGAGCATCGCGCCCTCGTGCCCGACCAGCCCGCGCAGGTAGCCGGAGTGCAGCGAGTCGTCGGCGTACTTCTGCGGGTCGACGACCCAGATCAGCAGGTCGGCCATCGGCAGCAGCCGGTCGACGGCCTCGCGGTGCGCGTCCTCGATCGAGTCGTGGTCCGGCAGGTCGAGCAGCACGAGCCCGCGGAGCGGGGCCTCGGTGTCCCCGTCGAGGGCGCTCTCCCGCTCGATCCGGCGGTCGTCGGCGACGTCCAGCCAGTCGAGCAGCTTCTCGCCGCCCCCGCCCCACACGCACGCGGTCGGCTGCGAGGTGGTGGGCCGCTTCACGCCGACCTCGGCGAACTCGAGGCCGCAGATCTCGTTGAACAGGCTCGACTTCCCGGAGCCGGTGCCGCCGAGCAGCGCGACGACGGTGTGGTCGACGCCGAGCGCCAGCCGGGTCCGCACCTGGTCGCCGATCCCCCGGACCCGGGTCGCGACGGCCGGGTCGACGCGGTCGCCGGCCACCGCGAGCGCCTCGTCCAGCCGGGTGAGCCGCTTGGTGAGCGCCGCGGTGTCGCTGCGCGGGTCGGTCATGTCAGCCCCTTGATCACGGCCAGCCGCAGCCGCAGCGTCGACGCGGCGTCCGGTGCGAGCGCCGGACGGTCGAGCACGGCGAGGGCCGCGTCCCGCTCGCGCTCGGCCTGGTCGGCGGCGTGCTGCGCGAGCCGGTCGCGGAGGGTGGCCGCCACGGCGGTGCCGCGGTCGCCGAGCAGGTCGACGAGCATCCGGTCGGCGGGCTCCAGCCCCGCGGCCGCGGCCAGCGCCAGCGCCGCCAGCCCCTCGTCCCCGAGCGCGCGCTGCGCGGCGGCGGCCCGCTTGGCGGCCTTGGCCGCGGCGCGCCTCGCGGTGCGGTCGTCGGTGGCGGGCGCGGGCGGGGTGTCGTCGGCGGTGAGCACCTCGACGGCGCCGCCGACCCAGTCCCGGGCGGCGCGCTCGACCTCGCGCGGCCGGTCCGCGGCGCGGTCCGTGGTCGACCAGTCGCCGGCGAGCGTCGTCGCCCCCGCGGGGCCCGACGCCAGCGCGTCGCGCAGCGCGGTCTCGGTGGCCGCGCCGACCGCCGACAGCGTGGAGCTCGCCGACGAGACCAGGTCCTGCACCAGCGGCAGCACCGCGGCCGCGCGGTCGCGGCCCGCCCGCCGGGACCGGTCCACCCGGCCGCCGCCCTTGAGCACGTCCGCGAGCGCCGCACCCGGAGCCGTGAGCTCGGTCCAGCGCGCCTGGACCGTGCCCTGCGCGACGGCGCCGCGGGTGATCGTCCGACGCGCGTCCTCGGCCGGCGCGCGCACCGCGTCGTCCAGCGCCGTGCGCACCGCAGCCGCGGCCTCGGCCTGGCGGTCGACCGCCTCGATCAGCTCGTCGACCCAGGGCCGCAGCGCGGTGAACGACCCGCGCAACGTCCGGGCCACCACCGTGCGCGCCCGGTCGGCCCCCGCGAGCATCGTCAGCCAGCGCGTGATCGGCGCGACCAGCGGCGGATCCATGAGCCCCTCGTGCGGGCCGAGGTCCGGGACCACGAACAGCGGGGACCCCTGCATGCCGTGCGAGCGCAGCCGGTCCAGCAGGTCGCCGCGCACCGTCGGCAGCGAGGCCGGGTCGACGCGGTTCAGCACCATCGCCACGGACGCGCCGCGCTCGGTCGCGCCGGTGAGCACCCGCCACGGCAGCGCGTCGCCGTACCGGGCGGCGGTCGTGACGAACAGCCACAGGTCGGCCGCCTCGAGCAGCCGGTGCGCCGAGCGCCGGTTGGCCTCCTCGACCGAGTCGACGTCCGGGGCGTCCATCAGCGCGATGCCGCGGGGCACCTGCTCCGACGCCACGACCTCGACCGCGTCCGTGACCGGGTGCTCGCGCACCAGCTCGGCGTCGTCCGGGTGGTGCACCAGGACCGGCCGCCGGGTGGTCGGCCGCAGCACGCCGGCGGTCGTCACCTCGGTCCCGACCAGCGAGTTCACCAGCGTGGACTTGCCCGCCCCGGTCGAGCCCGCGACCACGACGATCGCCGGCGCGGACAGCTGCCGCAGCCGCGGGACCAGGTGGTCCGCGAGCTGGTCGACCAGCCGGGTGCGGGACGCGCGCGCGGTGCCGACGCCGGGCACTTCCAGGGGGAACTCGGTCGCCCGGACGTCGCGCAGGAGGTCGGTCAGGGCGTCGAGCAGGGACGTCGCGGCGAGCGGCCGGTCGAGGACGTCCCGCGCCGCCGAGCTCTCCGCCTGCACGTTCACGCCGTCATCCTCTCGTGTGAACGGGGAGGCGGCCAAACGTCCGCGCCGTGTGACCTGCGGCGACTTCTGCGAGCGGCCCGTCTAGGGGCGCCGGACCGGGCCGCGGCGGGCGCGTACCCTGGGTCCGCCGGTCGCGCGCCCCGCCGCGCGGCGACCGGCGACGCCTCCATAGCTCAATGGATAGAGCAACGGCCTTCTAATCCGTCGGTTGCAGGTTCGAGTCCTGCTGGGGGCACCTGACCGCCCGCGTGCGGTCGCGCCGCTGCGGCATCCGCCGCGCGCGGAGCCCTCGCGGCTCCGTGGCAACGATTCTCAGCCGCGAGTACCGGTGCGACGCTCCGGGATGACTGCAGACGCTGCTCCCGCGTGATCGTTGGCGTTTCGTAGGCGTCCCACAGGAGGTTCACGATCAGCAGAAAGTCGGCCAGCAGGAAGAGGCCGAGCCCGATGGTGACGCTCGAATGGTCGGTTCGGCGGTCGAGGTTCCGGCGCGCTGGCCACCCCGCCGCCGGACGTCTCTGCCACGAGTGAGCATGAAACGTGTCGAGTGCCTATCCCGCAGATAGGCACTCGACACGTTTGCTACTCACTCGGCGCTGCTCACCCAGCACACGGTGGGCGGTCGCACCGCGCGGCCTACCGCGCCCTCAGCGCACCTCGAACGCCGCCCGCAGCAGGTCCGCGTCCCGCGAGGACCGCCCCACCAGCACGTCGAACCGCCCCGGCTCCACGACCCGCCGCCCCGCGGCGTCGACGATCGTGCAGTCCGCCACCGCCAGGTCCACGGTCACCTCGACCGACGCGCCGGGCGCGACGTCGGCCTGCGCGTACGCCTTGAGCTCCTTGTCCGCCCAGGACACCGAGGTCACCGCGTCCGAGACGTAGAGCTGCACGGTCTCCCGCGCCGGCCGCGTCCCGGTGTTGGTCAGCGTCACTGTCGCCCGCACGGTGTCCCCCACCGCCGCCACCGACCGGTCCAGCCGCAGGTCCGCGTACTCGACCGTGGTGTACGACAGCCCCTCGCCGAACACGTACGCCGGCTCCTGGGTGAGGTCGGCATAGCGGTCGCCGTGCTGGCCGCGGATCTGGTTGTAGTACGTCGGCTGCTGGCCTGCGTGCCGGGCGAACGAGATCGGCAGCCGCCCGGACGGCTCGGTGAGCCCGAGCAGCACCTCGGCGATCGCCTGCCCGCCCTGCATGCCCGGGTTCGCGACCCAGAGCACCGCGTCGGCCGACGAGACCGACGGGGGCAGCACCAGCGGCTTGGACGCCAGCAGCACGACGACCAGCGGCTTGCCGGTGGCGGCGAGCGCGTCGAGCAGGGCGACCTGGCCACCGACCAGCTCGAGCGTCGCCGTCGACCGGCCCTCGCCCACGAGCTGGATCTGGTCCCCCACCACGGCCACGACGTAGTCCGCGTCCTCGGCGGCGGCCACGGCGTCGGCGACGAGCGCCGCGTCGGGCGGGCACGGCACGCCGATCTTCGGGCGGGGCTGGCCGTCGGGGTAGAGCTCCCCCGCCGGGTCCGGCACCAGGTCGAGGATGTCGGCGCCCCGGCTGTGCGACACGGCCCAGCCGACCGGCGCCGCGGCGCGCAGGCCGTCGAGGATCGTCACGATCATGTCGCGCGGGTGGCCGTCGGGCAGCCAGTCGGCCTGACCGGAGTTGCCGGCCCAGTCGCCGAGGTGCGCCTCGTGGTCGTCCGCGAGCGGGCCCACGACCGCGACCCGGCGCGGGGTGTCGTCGCCGCCCGAGGCCCGCAGAGCGCCCGGCGCGGGCACCCCGCCGCCGTCGGCCGCCCGCGCGGCCGCCCCCGGCACGCCCGCGAAGCCGCCCGCGAGCGGCAGCACGCCGGAGTTCCGCAGCAGCACCACCGAGCGCCGCGCGACGTCCAGGTTGAGGTCCGCGTGCGCCGCCGCACCCACGACGGTCGCCTGCGCCGACGCGGACGGCCGGCGCGGGTCCTCGAACAGCCCCAGCCGGAACTTCAGCGTGAGGATGCGGCTCACGGCGGCGTCGAGCTCGGACTCGGCGAGCAGCCCGGACTCGATGGCCTCGAGCGCGCCGGCGAAGAAGCCCGGCGTCGTCATCACCATGTCGTTGCCCGCCTTGACCGCGGCCGCGGCGGCGTGCGCGTAGTCGGGCTGCACCTTCTGCTCCCAGACCATGCGGCCGACGTTGTCCCAGTCGGTGATGAGGGTGCCGGTGTAGCCCCACTCGCCGCGGAGCACGTCGTTCAGCAGCCAGTCGTTGACCGTGATCGGCACGCCGTCCATCGTCTGGTAGCCGAGCATGAAGGTGGCGCAGCCCTCCCGGGCCACCCGCTCGAAGGGCGGCAGGAACCAGGACCGCAGCTTGCGCCGGGAGATGTCCGCCTCGGACGCGTCGCGCCCGCCCTGGGTCTCGGAGTACCCCGCGAAGTGCTTGGCGGTCGCGAGGATCGCCGTGGGGTCGTCCAGGCCGGTGCCCTGGTAGCCGCGGACCATCGCGGAGGCGAGCTCGCCGATCAGGAACGGGTCCTCGCCGAACGTCTCGTCCACGCGGCCCCAGCGCAGGTCGCGGGCGATGCAGAGCACCGGGCTGAACGTCCAGTGCACGCCGGTGGTGGCGACCTCGCGGGCCGTGACCCGGGCGACCTGCTCGACGAGGTCGACGTCCCAGGACGCCGCCATGCCGAGCTGGGTCGGGAAGATCGTCGACCCCACGAAGAACGAGTGCCCGTGGATGCAGTCCTCGCCGACCAGCAGCGGGATGCGCAGCCGGGTCTCGGCCGTCAGGTCGTGGGCGTGCGCCAGCCGCTCGGGCGACGCGTGCAGGATCGACCCCACGTGCTTGTGCAGGATGTCGTCCGCGTAGTCACCTCGGGCGTCGAGCTGGAGCATCTGCCCGACCTTCTCCTCGACGGTCATCCGGGCGAGCAGGTCCCGCACGCGGTCGGCGACGGGGAGGCCGGCGTCGAGGTAGCGGGCGTCGAGGGACGTGGCGTTCATCTGGTGGTCGGTCCTTGCGTCGTGGTCGAGGTGACGGCGGTGACGCCGTCGGTGGCGTCGAGGCCCTTGCGCCGCATGGCGCGGGCCAGCTCTCCGGCGGAGCGCAGGCGTGGGTTGATGTACTCGTCGATGCCGAAGTTCAACAGTGCCAGGGCGACGCCGATCGCGGCGATGCAGAGCCCGGGCGGCAGGAACCACCACCACTGGTTCTGGGTGAACGCGCCCTGGGCCGAGGCCCAGTTCAGGATGGTGCCCCAGTTGTAGGCGTTGACCGGGATGACGCCGATGTAGGACAGCGTGGTCAGGCCGAGGATCGCCGCGGTGACCGAGCCGACGAACGACGAGGCGATCAGGGCGGTGAGGTTCGGCAGCATCTCGACCCCGATGATCCGGCGCAGCGGTTCGCCGTTGAGCTTCGCCGCCTGCACGAAGTCGCGGTTGCGCAGCGACATCGTCTGGGCCCGCAGCACGCGCGCGCCCCAGCCCCAGCCGAGGATCCCGAGGATCGCGGCGACCACCCACAGCGGCGGGTTGGTGAACCGCGAGGCGATGATGATGAGGATCGGGATGCCCGGGATGACGAGGAAGACGTTCGCCAGGGCCGACAGCGCCTCGGAGCGCCACCCGGGCAGGTAGCCGGCGAGGACCCCGATCACGAGGGCGATCGCCATCGAGATGAGCGAGGTCAGCGCCCCGACGACGACCACGCCGCGGGTGCCGTAGATCACCTGGCTGAGCACGTCCTCGCCGAGGTGGGTCGTGCCGAACCAGTGCGTGCCGCTCGGCGGCTGCAGCCGGGCGGTCGCGTCGATCTGCGTCGGGGAGAAGGGGGCGAGCTGGTCGGCGAAGACGGCGACGACCACGAACACCGCCAGGATGGCCAGGCCGGTGACCGACTTGGTGTTGCGGAACATCGCGAAGGACGCGCCGAGCCGGGCGCCGCGGCTCCGCGGGGTCAGGGGGGTGATCGACATCTCTCAGGCCTCCGACTGGCGGGTACGGGGATCGAGGACCGCGTAGGCGACGTCCGCCAGGATGTTGGCGACCAGGACGGCCAGCACGATCACCAGGAAGCCGCCCTGCATGAGCGCGTAGTCCTTGGCGTTCGTGGCGTCGAGCAGCATCTTGCCGACGCCGGGGTAGGAGAAGACCTGCTCGACGATGATCGCGCCGCCGACGATGAAGCCGATCGACAGGGCGAACGACTGGATCTGCGGCAGGACGGCGTTGCGCGCGGCGTAGCGCCACAGCACGCGCCGGTTCGGCATGCCCTTGGCCTGCGCGACGGTGACGTAGTCCTCGTCGAGGACCGTGAGCATCATGTTGCGCATCCCGAGCATCCAGCCGCCGAGCGAGGCGACGACGATCGTGGCCAGCGGCAGGGTCCCGTGCTCGACGACCTCCCCGAGGAACTCCAGGGACAGGCCGGGCGTGGTGCCGATGCCGTAGGCCTTGCCGATGGGGAACCAGCCGAGCGTGACGGCGAACACCGAGATCGCCATCAGCCCGATCCAGAAGTACGGGACGGTCGACAGGAAGGTCGTCACCGGGATGAGCGCGTCCAGGCGGGACCCGCGCCGCCAGCCGACGACCGCTCCCCCGACGGTGCCGATCACGAAGGAGACCACGGTCGCCAGCCCGATCAGGCCCACGGTCCACGGCAGCGCGTTGGCGATGACCTCGCCGACCGGCTGCAGGCCGTGGGTGATGGCGATGCCGAGGTCGCCGCGGGCGAGCATCCCCAGGTAGTCGACGTACTGCTGCCACAGCGTCCGGTCGGAGTCCAGGCCGAGCAGGGCGCGCAGCGCGTCGGCCGCCTCCGGGGACATCCCGCGGTTGCGGGCGAGGTAGTTGTCGACCGCGTCGCCCTTCATCAGGCGGGGCACGAAGAAGTTGATGGTGATCGCGGCCCACAGGGTGAACAGGTAGAACGCGACGCGCCGGCCGATGAACCGCCAGGGCACCCGCGCCCTGGTCCTGGCGGCCCGGGTCGCGGTCGTGCCGTCGGCGACCACGTCGGTCTCCGGGCTGCTGATGGTGGTCATCGCGCACCTCCCACGTGGTCGGCGAAGAAGGACTCCGGGTCGGGGGACGCCTCGCGGAGCTCCCGGGTGTACGGGTGCTGCGGGCGCAGGATGACGTCGTCGGCGGGGCCGTGCTCGACGACCCGCCCCTGGTTGAGCACGATGATCTCGTCCGAGAAGTACCGGGCCGTCGCGAGGTCGTGGGTGATGTAGAGCACCCCGAGCCCGTCCTCGGCCTGGATGTCGGACAGCAGGGACAGCACCCCCATCCGCAGGGACACGTCGAGCATCGAGACCGGCTCGTCCGCGACGAGCAGGGCCGGGCGCGGGGCCAGGGCCCGGGCGATGGCGACCCGCTGCCGCTGGCCGCCGGACAGCTCGTGCGGCCGGCGGTCGACGACCCCGGCGTCGAGCTGGACCCGGTCCAGGAGGCGGTGCACCTCGGCGTCGACCTGCGCGGGCGGCACGACACCGGAGAGCACGAGCGGGCGCTCCACGTGGTGCCGGATCGAGTGATACGGGTTCAGCGACGCGAACGGGTCCTGGAAGACCATGCGCAGCTGCTGCCGGTAGGCGCGCAGCGCGGCACCCCGGGTCGGGATCGGCTCGCCGTCGAGGAGCACCTGCCCGCTGGTGGGCCGCTCCATCTGGGTGAGGATCTTGGCGACGGTCGACTTGCCGGAGCCGGACTGGCCCACCATGCCGATGGTCTGCCCGCTGGAGAGCGTGAACGACACGTCGGACAGCGCGTCGATGGATCCCGCGCCGCGGACGCGGTAGGTCTTGGAGACGCCCTGGACGTCGATCGAGGTCATCGGTTCACCGCCCGCTCGGCCGTCAGCCGCGGGAACGACGACAGCAGGGTCCTCGTGTACTCGTGCTGCGGCCGGAACCAGATGTTGGCCGCGGTGTCGAGCTCGACGATCTGCCCGGCGCGCATGATCGCGATCCGGTCGGAGATCTCCAGCAGCAGCGGCAGGTCGTGGGTGATGAAGACGACCGAGAACCCGAACGCCTCGCGCAGGCTCGTGATCTCCCGCAGGATCTCCCGCTGCACCAGCACGTCCAGCGCCGTCGTCGGCTCGTCCATGACGACGAGCTGCGGGCGCAGGGCGAGCGCCATGGCGATCATGATGCGCTGGCGCATCCCGCCGGACAGCTCGTGCGGGTAGCTCTTGATGCGGGCCGCACCGACCTTGACGATCTCGAGCAGCTCGACGACCGCGGCGGTGCGCTCGGCCCGGGACATCGCGGGCCGGTGCACCTCGAAGACGTCGGCGAGCTGGGCGCCGACGGTCGCCACCGGGTTCAGGGCGCTCATCGCGCCCTGGAACACCATGGAGATCTTGTCCCACCGGAACGCCCGCAGCGCGGCGGCGTCCAGGGCGAGGAGGTCGGTGTCGGTGCCGTCGGCGTCGTGCCAGGTGACCGAGCCGCCGGGGATGACGGCCGGGGGCTTGAGCAGGCGCTGGACGCCGTAGGCCAGGGTGGTCTTCCCGCACCCGGACTCGCCGGCGAGCCCGAGGACCTCGCCGCGGTGGACGGTGAGGGACACGTCCCGGACCGCGTCCACGGGTGCGGCGGTCTCGTACCGGACCGAGAAGTCCCTGACCTGCAGGAGGGGGTCGCTCATCTGGGGGGTCTCCTTGCGTGGGGGTGCCAGGGGCGGCGGTGCCGCCGCCCCTGGCACCGGGATCACTCGGCGGGCTCGAGGGTGCTCAGGACGAGGGCGACCTCGGCCTGGGTCGGGTCGGCCGAGGCGTACATGTCCTCCTCGGTCGGCCAGCCGGTGTAGCTGCGCTCGTTGAACAGGCCCAGCAGCGGGTGCGAGCCCAGCGGGATCGCCGGGACGTCCCGGACGAACGCCTGCTGCAGCGTCGTCATCGCGGCGGCGCGGTCGGCGTCGTTGTCGGTGCTCGCGTAGGTGTTCAGCGCCGCGTCGACCTCGGGGTTGCTGTACCGCCCGAAGTTGAAGTCCGCGTTCTCCACGCCGGCGTCGTCGGTCGTGATCCAGCGGGTGCCCATGATCGAGTCGTAGACGCCCCAGGCGCCCTCGCCGTCGAGCCAGTGGATGATCGCGTCGAAGTTCCCGGTCTTACGGGCCTCGTCCCAGCCACCCCAGTCCGGCTGCTCGATCGTGACCTCGATGCCGAGCTCCTTCAGCTGCTCGGAGAGCAGCGCCTGCTCGGTGTTCCAGTCGGTCCACCCCGCGGGGACCGAGATCGAGAAGGTCACCGGCTCGCCGTCCGGGTCCACCAGCTTGTCGCCGATGCCCGTGTACCCGGCGTCCTCCAGGATGGACTCCGCCTTGTCGAGGTCGACCTCGTAGGTCTCCCCCGCGAACTCGTCGACGACGTCCGGCTCCAGCGACGGGCCGAGGCCGGTCACCGAGTCCACGACGGCCGAGGCGCCCTCGCGGGCGATCTCGACGTACGCCTCGCGGTCGATGGTCCACGCGAGCGCCTCGCGCAGCGCGACGTCGTCGAACGGCTTGCGGGTCAGGTTGAGGAACAGCGTCCCCGCGCCGGCGGTCGGGGTGACCAGGTACCGGTTGGCCGGGTCCTTGTCGAGGAAGGTCTCCTGCACCTGCGGCAGGAACGCCTGCGCCCAGTCCGCCTCACCGGTGGCGAGGGCCGTGGCCAGGGCGGAGTTGTCGCCGTAGGAGACGTAGTGCAGCTCGGGGACGGCCAGGTCGCCGTCCCAGTAGTCCGGGTTCGCCGTGAGGGTGACCGACTCGGTCGACCAGTTCGACAGCACGTACGGGCCGGTGCCGATGGCCTCCCCCTCGCCCGTCAGGGCCGCGGTCGAGGGGTCGTCGAGGGTGTCCCAGATGTGCTTCGGGACGATCGGGACGTGCAGCACCGTGCTGCGCTTGACGAACTTGGAGTTGCCGAACTTCAGCGTCGCCGAGTCCCCGTCGACGTCGGCGCCCAGGTAGTCCAGCGCGGCGGTGTCGGTGAGCCGGCCGTCGAGGTACATGTCGAACGTGCCGACGATGTCGTCGATGGTGAACGGCTCGCCGTCCTGCCACGTGACCCCCTCGCGGGCGGTGACGGTGAGCTCCGTGTAGTCCGCGTTCCACTCCACGCTCGAGGCCAGGCGCGGGGTGACGACGGTCGGGTCCGCGGTGTTGACCAGCGCCATGGTCTCGAACATGGCGTAGCGGTAGCCGTACATGCTGGCCGAGCTGTCCCCGAGGAACGGGTTGTTCGACTCGGTCGTGATGGCGCCGTCGGGCTTGGCGATGGTCAGCGCGGCACCGGACCCGCCGGTCGAGCTGCTCTCCCCGCCGCCCGTGTCTCCGGAGCAGGCCGTCAGCGCCAGCGCGGCGGCCACGCCGAGCGCGATCGCCGGGAACTTCACCCTCATGGTTTCTCCTTCGAAACGAGACGCCCGCACGGGCGTCTGTGAGGTCGCGCCGCGTCGTCGCGATCGCGCTGGCCGGAACGTTACTACACTGTCAGTAAGTTCTTTCCAGCCCTCCGGCGGACCCGTGACCAAGTCGTGACCCGGGGGTCGGCGGCGCGGTCGGCGCCACTAGGGTTGGCCGCGCGCCGGGAGGCGCGACACGAGGATGTGAGGAACGGATGAGCACGACGAGGCGCGCCCCGCGGGCCCGGCCGGAGACGCTGGCCAAGCGCACCGAGATCCTCCGCGCCGCCACCGCCACCTTCGGGGCCAAGGGGTACAACCGGGGCCCGCTCACGGAGATCGCCGACCAGGTCGGCATGACGCACGCGGGGATCCTGCACCACTTCGGCTCCAAGGACCAGCTCCTCGTCGAGGTCCTCAAGTACCGCGACCGCACCGACGTCGAGGGGCTGCAGGACCAGCGGATGCCGGACGGGCTGGACCGGTTCCGGCACCTCGTGCGCACCGCGTTCGCCAACGAGAGCCGCCACGGCATCGTCCAGGCCTACGCGGTGCTGTCCGCGGAGTCGGTGACCGACGGCCACCCCGGGCGGGCGTACTTCGAGGAGCGGTACCGCACCCTGCGCCAGGACCTCCGCGACGCGTTCGAGGACGTCTGCGCCGAGCGCGGGATCACCGTGCCCGAGACGGTCGACCGCGCCGCCGCGTCGATCCTCGCCGTGATGGACGGGCTGCAGGTGCAGTGGCTGCTGGCGCGGGACGACGTGGAGCTCGCGGAGGCGAGCGCGTTCGCGATCGAGGCGCTGGTGTCGGCGGTGCTGGACCCGCGGCCGGCACTGCTGGGCGCGGGCGGTGCGGCCGGCGGGGGCGCCTGACTGCCGGGGCGCAGCCGTGCCGCCCGAGGGCTCACCCGCGCGACCGGGAACAAACCGGGCGGCCCGGTCGTCTCTGCTGGCATGACGTCACCGACCCCCGCCGGCTCCGCCGACGGGCGCCCGCCCGCCGACGGGCCCGCGCCCGCCGACGGCCTCGCCGCCGAGATCGCCGCGGGCGAGCGCACCGACACCGGCGCGCACCGCGCCCTCGCCCGGCTGCGCGCGCGGCTGGACAGCCGGCCGTGGCTGCGGCTGACCTACAAGGTCGTGGTGACGGTCGTCGGCGCGACCGTCGTCCTCGCGGGCATCGCGATGCTGGTGCTGCCCGGGCCGGGTTGGCTCGCGATCTTCCTCGGGCTGGGCATCCTCGGGACCGAGTTCGCGGTGATCCAGCGGTTCAACCACCGCCTGAAGGCGCTGGTACTGCGGTACTGGCACGCGTTCCGCGAGCGCCGGGCCCGCCGGGCGGCCGAGCGCCGCGGGGCTCCGGCGGCCTGACCCGGGGCGCGCGGCCCGCGGCTCCCACCCGATCACCCGCGGCCACCCGATCGATCGGGGGGCGGCGCGACGACCGGGTGGGGATCAGGAAGCCTCGTTGCCGCAGGCGTCCGCCGGGTCAACCACCGGGTTCTGCGCCTGCAGCCGGTTCTCCGGGTCGAGGGCTCCGAGCACCGCGAGCGCGATCGCGTCCAGCTGCTCGACCTGCTCCGGCGTCAGCCGGTCCACGACCAGCCGGCGCACCTCCCCCACGTGCGACGGCGCCGTGGCGACGACCTTGCGCCAGCCCTCCTCGGTGAGCGTGGCGAGCGTCGCGCGCCGGTCCTCCTCGTCGCGGGTGCGGGTGAGGAACCCGCGGGCCTCGAGCCGCGCGGCGACGTGCGACAGCCGCGGCAGCGTGGCGTTGGTGCTGGCCGCGAGCCCGCTCATGCGCAGCGTGCGGTCGGGCGCCTCGGAGAGCTTCGCCAGCACCAGGTAGTCGTAGTGCGACAGGTCGGCGTCGCGCTGCAGCTGGTGGTCGAGCGCGGCCGGCAGCAGCTCCGCGACCGCCTCCAGGCGCATCCAGGCCTGCAGCTCGCGCGCGCTCAGCCAGCGGGTGTCGTCGGTCATGCGGGACATCCTAGCGAATGGTTGACGCTTCAACCTGGAAGTCGTACGTTGGTTGAAGCGACAACATGTCGGTTGCCGCGGAGCGACCCATCGAGGAGCAGACATGACCAGCGTGACCATCATCGGGGCGGGCAACATCGGCGGCGCGGTGGCGCGCCTGGCGCTGAAGGCCGGCGCCGACGTGCAGGTGCTCGCCCGGGACGCCGCCAAGGCCGCCGCCGTGGACCCGGCCGTGACCGCCGGCACCGTGGGCGACGCCGTGACCGGCGACGTCGTCGTCCTCGCCCTCCCCTACCCGGCGCTCGCCGAGGTCGCGGCGCAGTACCCCGACGGCTTCGCGGGCCGCGTGGTCGTCGAGACCACCAACCCCGTCGACTTCGCGACCTTCGACTCGCTGGTCGTCCCCGCGGGTTCGTCGGCGACGGCGGAGCTCGCCGCGCTGCTGCCCGAGGCCCGGGTGCTGAAGGCGTTCAGCACGAACTTCGCGGCGACGCTGGCCTCCGGCACGGTCGGCTCCCTGCCGACGACGGTGCTGATCGCGGGCGACGACGCGGACGCCAAGGCCGCGCTGGCCGGGGTCGTCGAGGGCGGCGGCCTGCGCGCCGTCGACGCGGGCTCGCTGAAGCGGGCGCACGAGCTCGAGGCGCTCGGCTTCCTGCAGATGACGCTCGCCGCGGCGGAGCAGACGTCCTGGACGTCCGGCTTCGCCCTGGAGCGCTGAGCGTGACCGCTGACGGGCTCGCGGTCGACCCCGCGGCGGCCCGCTGGGCGGCGACGCCCGGTGCCGGCCGCCCGGGGCCGGACGCCCCGCTGCTCGTGCTGCTGCACGGCTACGGCTCGCACGAGGGCGACCTGCTCGGGCTCGCCCCGCACCTGCCCGGCGGGCTCGCGCTCGCCGCGCCGCGCGGGCCGCTTCTCGGCGGGCCGGGGTTCGCGTGGGCGCCGCTGGCGACCCCGGGGCGCCCGGAGCCGGCGCGCGTCCGGGCCGCCGCGGACGCGCTGCTGGCGTGGCTGGACGGCGACTCCCGCGTCGGGGACCGACCGGTCGCGCTGCTCGGGTTCTCCCAGGGCGGCCTCATGGCGACGCAGCTGCTGCGCGCGCGGCCCGACCGGTTCGCGGCGGCGGTCGTGCTGTCGGGGTTCGCCCTCGACGCCGAGGAGCCGGGGGACGCGACGCTGGCCGCGCGGGACCCGCGGGTGCCGGTGCTGCTCGGCCACGGGGACGCGGACCCGGTGATCCCGCGGGACGCCACGACGCGGACGGCCGCGTGGCTGGCGTCGCACGCGGACCTGGAGCACCGCACGTACCCGGGCCTGACCCACGCCGTCGACGCCCGCGTCCTGGCGGACGCCGCGGCGTTCCTCTCCCGCACGCTGGCGGTGGGCTGACGCGAGGTCGAGGGTTCCCGTCGAGGTCGAGGGTTTCGGGCGGCTCCAGGCGGGCGAACCCTCGACCTCGACGTCCGATAAACGCGTGACCCGCGGGCGGTGCGGGTGGGAACGTTCTGTCACCGCGCGGTGCGTCCCGGGGCCCGGCCAGGCCCCTCCCGGAACGTTCGAAGGACCCACCGACCATGCACCCCACCCCGACGTTCGACCTGATCCAGGCCGACCACCGCGAGCGCGTCGAGACCGCCCGCCTGCTGTCCCGGCACGCCGCCCGGCGGGCCGAGCGCAGACCCGGCGCCGAGACCCGCGGCCGACCGCCGGAACCGCGTCGGCAGCCGCGCCTGCGGGCCCTGCTGCCGGCGACCACCACGGTCGCCGCCATCCGCTGACCCGGGCACGCCCCGTGGCCGGCACCGCGGCGGCCGTCGCGCCGCCCGCACGACCCGGTGAGCCCGTCGGACGCCCCGTCCGGCGGGCTCACCCGTACCCTGGGCGGGTGAGCACCCTGAACAACGGCAACGGCAAGGCCGACCGGATCGTCTGGATCGACTGCGAGATGACCGGTCTGGACAGCGTCCAGGACGCGCTGGTCGAGGTCGCCGCCGTCGTCACCGACTCCGAGCTCAACGTCCTCGGCGAGGGCGTCGACGTGATCATCGCCCCGCCCGCCGAGTCCCTGGCGCAGATGGGCGACTTCGTCCGCGACATGCACACCGGCTCCGGCCTGCTCGACGCGCTCGCCACCGGCACCACGCTCGAGGACGCCCAGGCCCAGGTGCTCGCGTACATCCGCGAGCACGTGCCCGAGCCGGGCAAGGCGCCGCTCGCCGGCAACTCGGTCGGCACCGACAAGGTGTTCCTCGACCGGGACATGCCCGAGCTCGTCGGCCACCTGCACTACCGGATCATCGACGTCTCCTCGATCAAGGAGCTCGCACGCCGCTGGTACCCGCGGGTGTACTTCTCCTCCCCGAAGAAGAACGGCGGGCACCGCGCGCTCGCCGACATCCTGGAGAGCATCGACGAGCTGCGGTACTACCGCGCCGCGCTGCTGGTCCCCCAGCCGGGCCCCGACTCCAAGGCCGCGAAGGCGATCGCGACGCAGATCGAGGCGACCTCGGTGGCCGCCGCGCACCGCGGCACGACCGCCACGTCCTGAGGACCCCTCGGGACCCGGTATGCTTGTCGACGGCCCCGGAGGTTTCCCCCGGGCATGGTGGCTATAGCTCAGGTGGTAGAGCGCCTGGTTGTGGTCCAGGAGGTCGCGGGTTCAAGTCCCGTTAGCCACCCCAGCGCGAAGGGCGCCGCTCCCCCGGGAGCGGCGCCCTTCGCCGTTGCTGCGGCCGTGCGCCCCGCTGAGGTCGTCACCAGCCGTGAGGTCGTCACAAGCTGGTGAGGTCGTCACACACGAGTGACGACCTCACCGGGTAGTGACGACCTCACCGGACGACGGCCGAGCCGCCCGCCGGTCGCCCCGTGCGCCGCGCCGCGTCAGAGGCGGCGCGTGATCGCGTCCGCGAAGCGGTCGACCGCCTCCGGCGCCTGCGCGAAGAAGAAGCTCGGCTCGATGAGCTCGAGCTCCAGGACGACCGGGTTCCCCTCGTCGTCCGGGATGAGGTCGACCCGGGTGTACGCGAGCGGCTGCTCGATCCCCGGGAGCAGCTGCGGCAGGGCGTCGACGACCCGCTGCCCGAGGGCGAGCTCCGCCTCCGAGGCGTCGCGCGGGGTCATGACCTCCTCCTTGTAGAGGACGCCGTCGGTGTCGCCCGCGCGGTACGGGCCCTCGAGCAGCGGCGCCTTGCGGACCGCGTGCGACAGCTCGCCGTCGAAGTAGACCAGCGCCGTCTCGCCGACCGAGTCGACCTGCTTGAGGTAGCGCTGCACCATGACGTGCCGGCCGTCGTCGAGCAGGTGCTTCACGTGCTGGATCGCGAGGGCGCGCGAGGGCGTCTCGTCCGCGGCGTACCGGCCGGTGTCGCGGGAGCCGGCGCTGACCGTGGGCTTGATCACGAACTCGCCGAACGCCGGGAACCGGGTGTGGATCGCGCGGGCGTTGAAGTTGCGGGCCGGGTCCATCCAGATCGTCGGCACGATCGGCAGGCCGGCGGCCTCCATCGCGCGCTGGTAGATCTTGTCGATGTTCCAGGTGAGCGCCTGCGCCGGGTTGATCAGCCGCGACGCCTGGGCCACGCGCTGGGTCCACCAGCGGAAGTCGCGCGGGTGCTCGGTGTAGTCCCAGGTGGAGCGGACCACGACGGCATCGTACGACGACCAGTCGACGTCGGCGGCGTTCCAGACGGGCGTCTCGACCTCCAGGCCGCGGTCCCGCAGCGCCGTCACGAGGGGCGCGTCGTCGGGGTCGAGGTCCGGCAGGGCGGCGCAGGTGGCGAGGGCGAGGCGAGTGGTCACCCTCGGCAGACTACCCACGCGCTCCGGCGGACGGCTCGGGTTCCCCGGCGGCCGGGCTCGGGACCGCGTCCTGCGCCCCGTCGACGAGCCGCTGCAGCGCGGCGAGCACCCCGGCGGCGTCGAGCTCGCCGACGACCTGCTCCCCCTCCTGCACCGGGACGCGGCCGGTGGGCTCGGCCGCCAGCGCGGCGAACGCGGCGTCCAGCGGGTCGCCGACGCGGAGCGCCGCCGCCCGGGCGCGGCCGTTCGCGGAGGCCGGGCCGGCGCCGGTCGCCGGGCCGAGGTCACGCCGCTCGACGCGGCCGAGGGCGAGCAGCCGGACCGCCGCGCCCGTGCCGACCAGGTCGGCGACGGCCGGGCTCGCGGGCGCGGCGAGCAGGCGCACCGGGTCGGAGAGCTGCTCCAGGTGCCCGCCGCGGCTGAGCACGGCCACGCGGTCCGCCAGCCGCACCGCCTCGTCCACGTCGTGGGTGACGAGCATCACGGTGGTCCCGAGCTCGTCCTTGATGCGGCGGAACTCCGCCTGCAGCCGCCGGCGGCCGACGGGGTCGACGGCGCCGAACGGCTCGTCCATCAACAGCACCGGCGGGTCGGTCGCCAGGGCGCGGGCGACGCCGACGCGCTGCCGCTCGCCGCCGGACAGCTCGTGCGGGTAGCGCCGGGCGTACCGGTCCGGCGCGAGGCCGACCAGCTCCAGCAGCTCGGCCGTGCGGGCGCGGGTGCGCCGCTTGTCCCAGCCGAGCAGCCGGGGCACCGTGCCGACGTTCTGCTCGACCGTGCGGTGCGGGAACAGGCCGACGTTCTGGATCACGTAGCCGATGCGGCGGCGCAGGGCCACGGCGTCGACGTCGGTGACGTCGTCCCCGTCGAGGAAGATCCGGCCCGACGTGGGCTCCACCAGCCGGTTCGCCATCCGCAGCGTCGTCGACTTGCCGCAGCCGGACGGCCCGACGAGCGCGAGCAGCTCGTGCTCCTGCACGTCGAGCGACAGGTCGCCCACCGCGACGGTGCCGTCGGCGTACGCCTTGCGGACGTGGTCGAACGCGATCGCGGTGGCCATGCCGACGACCGTACCCGCGCCCACCCACAGGTGCTCGGCCGGGCGCGTGTCGGGGGTGCCCGGTAGCGTCTGGCCGGTGACCAGCCTCGAGACCACGGGGACGACCGCCGCCCACGTCGTGGCGGCCGCCGGCGACCCCGCGGCCAACCCCTGGCTGTCGTGGGACTACGTCCAGCGGAACTGGGGCGACATCTCCCGCGCCCTGGAGCAGCACGCGAGCCTCACCGTGCAGGCGGTGCTCATCGCGTGCGCGATCGCCGTCCCGCTCGGGATGCTCGCGCACCTGCGTCCTCGGCTCGCCGCCCCGATCGTCGGCACCTCCAGCGTGCTCTACACGATCCCGTCGCTCGCCCTGTTCACGGTGCTCGTGCCGTGGACCGGGATCGGGCGGACGCCGGTGCTCATCGGCCTGGTGGTGTACGCGCTGCTCGTGCTCGTGCGCAACGTGCTGGTCGGCCTCGGCGGCGTGGACGAGAGCGTCCGGGACGCCGCGCGCGGCCTCGGCTACGGGCGGCTGCGCCTGCTGCTGACCGTCGAGCTGCCCAACGCGGTGCCCGCGATCGTCGCCGGCGTCCGGCTCGCGACGGTGACCACGGTCGCCCTCGTGACCGTCGGCGTCGTCGTCGGCTACGGCGGCCTCGGGCAGCTCATGTTCCGCGGGTTCCGCAACAACAAGTACCACGCCGAGATCCTCACGGCGACGCTGCTCTGCCTCGCGCTGGCGCTGGTGCTCGACCTGCTGCTCTGGCTGGTCGGCCGCGCGGTGACGCCGTGGGCCCGGCGCGGACGGGAGGCCTGAGTCGTGGACGTGCTGCAGGAGGCCTTCACCTGGCTGAACGACCCGCTCAACTGGACCGGGCGCGACGGCGTGCTCGCGCTGGGCGCCGACCACCTGCGGATCAGTGCCCTCGCCGTGCTGCTCGCGGCGCTCGTCGCGCTGCCGCTCGGCGTCTGGCTCGGCCACCGGCGCCGCGGCGGCGTCGTGACGGTGGTCGCGGCCAACACCTCCCGCGCGCTGCCGACGTTCGCGCTGCTGACCATCTTCGCGTCGACCGGCCTGTTCGGGGCCACCGCCACCGTGCTCGCGGTCGCGGTGTTCGCGGTGCCGCCGATCCTCAGCAACACGTTCACCGGCCTCATGGAGGTGGACCCGGACGTGCGGGACGCCGCTCGCGGCGTGGGGATGTCGGGCGGCCGCTCGCTCGCCCTCGTCGAGCTGCCGCTCGCGCTGCCGCTCGTGGGCGCGGGACTGCGCACGGCGACGACCCAGGTGCTCGCGACCGTCCCGCTCGCCGCGCTCGTCGGCGGCTCCAGCCTCGGGTCGATCATCGTCCAGGGCATGGCCCTGCAGCGGTACGGCCAGGTGGTGGCCGGCGCGCTGCTGGTCGCCGGGCTGTGCCTCGTCGTCGAGGGCGTGCTCGCCGCGGTGCAGCGCGCGCTCACGCCCGCACCGATGCGCGCCGCCGGACGACGTCGCCGCCGGCCGGCCCGCACCGACGTCCCGCAGACCGTGACCCGATCGTGACCGCGACGACCGCCCGCAGCGGTTGCCGCACCCGGGTGGCCCCGGTCGAATGTCGGACGGCCACCCGACGCCCACCCGATGCCCACCCGGCCCCCGGCAGGTCCCGACCCGTCCGGGGCGCCGACCGCACCGAACACCGTGTGCCTACCCGAGACCAGAGGACCCGCACATGAACGCACGTCGCACCACACTCCCCGCCGCAGCGGCCGGCCTGCTCCTCCTGCTCGCGGCCTGCGGCGACCCGGGCTCCGGCGGCGGCACCGCCGAGACCTCGGCGAGCGGCTCCGGCGGCACGGTCTGCGAGCCCGTCGCGGGCGACCAGCTGGTCGTGCTCGAGGACGACCAGGGCCTGCAGAACGCGGACAACGTCATCCCCGCGGTGAACGCCGCGGCGGCGCAGGCGGACCCGAACCTGATCCCGCTGCTCGACACCGTGTCGGCGGCGCTCGACACCGACAAGCTGATCCAGCTGAACAAGGCGGTCGACATCGACCGGCAGACCTCGTCCGAGGCGGCGCAGCAGTTCGTCGAGGACGAGGGCCTGGCCGCGACCGACGCGACCGCGGGCAGCGGCAAGAGCGTCGTCATCGGCGCCGCGAACTTCTCGGAGAGCGCCACGCTGGCCGAGATCTACGCCGACGTCCTGCGGTCCGCCGGCTACACCGCCGAGGTGCAGACGATCGGCAACCGGGAGACCTACCTCCCGGCGCTGCAGAGCGGGCAGATCACGCTCACGCCGGAGTACGCCGCCACGCTCGCCGAGTTCCTCAACACCTCCGCGAACGGTGCGGACGCCGAGCCGGTCGCGAGCGGCGACCCGGACGACACCGTGGCCGCGCTGACCGAGCTCGGCACGGACGCGGGCCTGGCGTTCGGCGCCGCGTCGGAGGCCCAGGACCAGAACGCGTTCGCGGTGACCTCCGAGTTCGCCGACGAGCACGGCGTGACGACGCTCTCCGACCTGGCCGAGGCCTGCGCCGGCGGCGTGGTGCTCGCCGGCCCGGCGGAGTGCCCGGAGCGGCCGTTCTGCCAGATCGGGCTCGAGGACACCTACGGCATCACCGTGAGCGAGTTCAAGAGCTACGACTTCGGCCTGATCGGCGACGCCGTCCGCCAGGGCGAGGCGTCGATCGGCCTGGTGCTCTCGAGCGACGGCTCGCTCGCGAGCTGACCCGGCACGACGCACGACGAGAGGGGCGGGACCGCACGGTCCCGCCCCTCTCGTCGTGCGCGGCCCCCCGGGCCCCCGGCCCTCAGAGGCCGGCGGTCTCCAGCAGCCGCAGCCAGACCTCGCTCACCGTCGGGTACGCCGGGACGGCGTGCCACAGCCGGTCGAGCGGCACCTCCCCCGTCACCGCGATCGTCGCGGCCTGCAGGAGCTCCGCGGCGTCCGGTCCGGTGAACGTCGCCCCGACGAGCACGCCCCGGTCCTCGTCGATCACGACCTGCGCGGTGCCGGTGTACCCGTCGGCCGCGACGGACGCGCCCGCCACGGACCCGATCGGGTAGGACACCGCCCGCACCCGCAGGCCGACGTCCCGCGCCTGCTGCTCCGCGAGCCCGACCCAGGCGACCTCGGGCCGGGTGAACACCACCTGCGGCACCGCCACGTGGTCGGCCGACGCGCGGTACCGGCTGAACGCGCCGGCGTCCCGTTCCGCGGCGCGTGCCTCCGCGGCGCCCTCCCCCGGCTCCGCGACGTCGGCGGAGAACCGCGCGGCCACCACGTCGCCCACCACCCGGGCGTCGTACTTGCCCTGGTGCGTCGTGGCGGTGCGCCCGGTGACGTCGCCGACCGCGAACAGCCAGCCGTCCGCGACCCCGGTCGCCTGCAGCGCGTCGTCGACGGCCACCGGCGCACCGGGCTCCAGCCCGAGCACGTCCAGACCGAGGTCGGTCGTGCGCGGGCGCCGCCCGGTGGCGACGAGCACCTCGTCGGCGTGCACCTCGCCGGCGCCCTGCGGGCCGTCGACCGTCAGGTGCACGCCGTGCTCGTCGCGGTCCACGCGCGTGGCGCTCGTCCCGAACCGCAGGTCGACGCCGAGGTCGCGCAGCCCCGCCGCCACCTCCTCGGCCGCGAACGGCTCCGCCTTGTCGAGCAGCCGGTCGCCGCGGACCAGCAGGGTCACCTCGGCGCCCAGGTCGCGGTAGGCCACGGCCATCTCGACGCCGACCACGCCGCCGCCCAGGACCACCAGGCTCGACGGCACGTCCTTGACCGCGGTCGCCTCGCGGGACGTCCACGGGCGCGCCTCCGCGAGCCCCGGGATGCCGGGGACGGTCGGCTCGCTGCCGGTCGACACGATCACGGCGTGCCGGGCGATGACCCGGGTGTCGCCGTCCTCGGACTCGACGACGAGCTCCTTCGGCCCCGTGAACCGCGCCGTGCCGCGCAGCAGCGCGATGCCCGCCGAGTCCAGCCACTCCACCTGGGAGTGGTCGTCCCAGTGCGAGGTGAACTCGTCGCGGCGGGCCAGCACCGTGGCCGGGTCGAGGGTGCCCTGGACCAGCTCCGCGGCGCCCGGCACCGCCCGCGCCGCGGCGAGCACCGCGCCCGGCCGCAGCAGCGCCTTCGACGGCATGCACGCCCAGTAGGAGCACTCGCCGCCGACGAGCTCGTGCTCGACGACCAGCACGGACAGCCCGAGGCGGCCCGCCCGGTCGGCGGCGTTCTCGCCCACCGCGCCCGCGCCCAGGACCACGACGTCGTACGTCACGGTGTCGCCCGGGGCGCCGTCCCCGTCCGTCCGCAGGGTGCGCTCGGTCATGTCGTGGCTCCGTTCCTCCGGGGTGCCGCGGTCCGCGGTGGCACCATCGTGGCCCCGCGGCGCGGTTCCGGCAGGTCGGCGCGGCGGCGGCGCCCTCACTCCAGCGGCGCTTGAAGGATGGCCGCCCTCGACCGGCTATCAGGTGAATTGAGCCGTCCACCCGGCCCGTCGGCGGGTGAAAGTCGGGAGAAACCGGTCGTTCCGGAGATCGCGGTGGGACCTTGTACTCATGAACGAGGACCCCTGGCGCGTCGAGATCACGGACGCCGACATCCGCGCCGCCAAGCGCGCGTGGATCGCCACGCGCGACAGCGACGCGACCGACGCCGAGGTCGACCGCCGCTACGACGACCTCCGTCGCCTCGTCAGCGCCCAGGCGCAGCAGATCGCCGACGTCGTGCGTGCCCGCGCGGCCGCGCGCCGCAAGGCGCAGGCCGACTGACCGCCCGCCGCCGCACGCACCGCGACCCCCCGCGCACGCCGCTCGCGCGCCCGGGGGGTCGCCGCGTCCGGCCCCTGCCCCGGACCGCTCCGGGGGCCGCGGGGCGCCGGGGCCGCCGCCGTCAGTACCGGAACCGCGACACCTGGCCGCGCAGGTCCTCCGACATCCGGGCGAGCTCCGCGACGGCCGAGCCCATCTGGTTCAGCGTCTGGGACGACTGGGTCGTGGCGGAGGCCACCCCGGTGATGTTCGTGGCGATCTCCCCCGAGCCGGTCGCGGCCTCGGCCACCGACCGGGACATCTCCGTGGTCGTCGCCGTCTGCTCCTCCACCGCGCTCGCGATCGTCAGCTGGTAGTCGTTGATGCTCGCGATGATGTGCGAGATCTCCCCGATCGCGCCCACCGCACCGCTGGTGTCGGCCTGGATCGCCTCCACCCGGCGCGCGATGTCCTCGGTCGCCTTCGCGGTCTCCTGCGCCAGCTCCTTGACCTCCCCGGCCACCACCGCGAACCCCTTGCCCGCCTCGCCCGCCCGGGCCGCCTCGATCGTGGCGTTCAGCGCCAGCAGGTTCGTCTGCTCCGCGATGCTCGTGATCACCTTCACCACGTTCCCGATCTCCTGCGACGAGGTCCCCAGACGCGCCACCTGGTCGTTCGTCACCGCCGCCGCGTCCGTCGCCTGACCCGCGACCTTCGCCGCCTGCGAGGCGTTCTGCGCGATCTCCCGGATGCTGGCCCCCATCTGCTCGGCACCCGCCGCCACGGTCTGCACGTTGCGGGACACCTGCTCCGCCGCGGCCGCGACCACACCGGCCTGCGCACTCGTCTCGTCCGAGCCCGCCACGACCTGCTGCGACGCGGCGGCCAGCTCCTCGGCCGCCGCGGCGACCGTCTGCGCCGTGTGCACGACGCCGCTCATCAGGGACCGGAGCGAGCCCTGCGCCTCGTTCAGCGAGCCCGCCATCCGGCCGAGCTCGTCGCGCGAGTCGAGCGGCACGGAGACCGTGAGGTCGCCGTCGCCGATGCTCTGCACGGTCCGCTGCACCGCAGCGAGGTCGCGGACGATCCGCCGGACCAGCAGCACGCCGAGGCCCGCGGCGAGCAGCACGCCCACCACGCCGACCGCGATCATCTGCACCGTCGCCGACCGCGCATCGGCGGAGGCGTCCGCCACGCCCTGCGCCGCCTGCGCCGAGACCGAGTCGGTCAGCGCCTGGAGCGCGTCGCCGATCTCGGTCGTGATCCCGCGCACCTCGTCCGCGTAGGCGCGGTGATACGCCGTGGCGCTCTCGTCGGCCAGGGGCTCGATCGCGTCGGCGGCGGCCTGGTAGCGGCCGTAGGCGTCCCGCAGCGCGGCGTACGCGGCGTCGTCCAGCACGTACGGCTCGTAGTCCGCCACGTTCTGCAGGGCGTCGGCGTCGAACCCGGCGCGGTCCTCGATGATCCCGGCGCGGTCCTCCGGCGCGACCATGCCGTACTCGAGCACCCGGGCCCGGCTGGCCTGGAACCAGCGCTGGGTGTTCACCAGGTAGGTCTGCGGCTCGATCGCCTCCCGGCCGAGCCGGTCGATCGAGGACTCGAGGCCGCCCAGCCGGGCGATGCCCAGGCCGGCGACGACGCCGACCGCGACGGCGAGCAGACCGAGCACCGCGCCGATGCGGGCGCCCACGGGGGCGTCGGACACGAGCCGGCGGCCGCGGCGGGTGGCGGGCACGGCGGGTGCGGCGGGTGCGGCGGGTGCGGGCATGCGGAGGTCTCCGTCCGTCGGTGGGGGCGGGCCGCGAGGGGGCCCGCCGACACCATCGGACGGTCCCGGGCGCGGGTGAGCGCGGACCCGGGTGAAAGGTAGGACCTTTGCGGAGTCGCCTCAGCCCTCGACGACGAGGTGCGGCAGCAGGCCGGTCACCTGCAGCAGCGTCTCGACGGCCGCGCCGATCCCCCGGACCGCCAGCGACGCGCCGGTCGGCTCCAGCGCCATGACGAGACCGGCGAGCAGGCCGACGGCGGAGGAGTCCGCGAACGTCACCTCGGACATGTCGACCGCCCGCACGCCCGGCAGCACCGCCGCGAGGTCCGTGCCGCGCGCGCTGACCGCGCCGAGCCGGTCGCGCAGATCCTCGACCACGGCCACGTCGACCTCCCCGCGCATGCGGAGCAGGGCGGGGTCCGCGTCGTCGATCCACACGTGGCCCCGCTCGGGCAGCGGCGGTGTCGGGTCGGCGGCGGCAGTCTGAGGCACCCGTCCAGTATGCGTGCCGTGGGCTCCGCACGTGCGCGGGACGGCCGGGTGTGGCGCGAGCGACCGGCGCCGCGATCCGGGCGGCGCCGTCGCGGCGGGGCCGGCCGCGCGAGCCGGCGGACCGTTGTCCGGCGCCCGCGTGCCGGCGCACGAGAAAGGCCCCCGCCCAGCGTCTCCGCTGGTCGGGGGCCTCTCGAAGTGCGCCATCAGGGACTCGAACCCCGAACCCGCTGATTAAGAGTCAGCTGCTCTGCCAATTGAGCTAATGGCGCAACGAGGAGAAACGTTAGCAGCCCGGTGGCGCCGGACGCGAATCGGATCCCCCGCTCAGGGGGCCGACGTGGCGGACGTCACGCCGGCTGCGGACCGGCGGCCGCGTCGGGGTCGGCGGGGACGTCGTCCTCGGCGCGCGGACCGGTCGAGGGCGGCGCGTCGTCGCCCTCGTCCTCGCCCTCCCACCAGGCGTCCTCGGGCAGCCCCTCGGCCGCCAGGATCGCCTCGGACCGCGGCTCCGCCACGGCCAGGTCGGCCAGCAGCGTGAGCGGCACGTGCTCGGCCAGGAGGTCCATGACGACGCCGGTCGGGTCGCCCTCTGCGCCGCGCTCGTCCTGCACGGCCGTGTTCGTCTCGTCGTCCATCGCGGCCACCCCCGGGGTCGTTCCTGCGCTCATGGGAACACCGCGCCCAGGCGCGGCGCAACACATGACGCCGAAGGCGAACGCACTCCCGCGGACGCCCCGCGGGACGGCGCCCTACAGGTAGAGCCCGGTGCCCTGGCCGCCGTCGCGCGGCTCGGCCACGGCGTGCACGTCCTTCTCCCGGAGCAGCAGGTACGTCTGCGCCTCGAGCTCCACCTCGGCCCGCTCGTCGGGGTCGAACAGGACGCGGTCGCCGACCGCCACCTGCCGCACGTGCTGGCCCGCCGCGACGACCGAGCCCCAGGTGAGCCGCTTCCCGACGGCCGCGGTGGCGGGGATCACGATCCCGGCGCTCGACCGGCGCTCCGAGGCGTCCGCGTCGAGCTGGACGAGCAGCCGGTCGTTCAGCATCCGGATCGGCAGCTCGGGTCGGGTCGGGCTCTCGGGGCGCTGTGCACTCACGGGGCAGACGCTACCGCCCGGCCGTCGTACGCTGACGGCGCCCGCCGCGCGGGCGCCGCACCCACCAGCCAGGAGACGCCATGCCCCGCCTCGCCGCCGGCGACACCGCCCCGGACTTCACGCTGCCGACCGCCGACGGCGGCTCGCTGACCCTGTCGGACCTGCGCGGCCAGGGCGTCGTCGTCTACTTCTACCCGGCGGCCGGCACCCCGGGGTGCACCAAGCAGGCGTGCGACTTCCGCGACTCGCTCGCGTCGCTGCAGGCGCACGGCTACGCGGTCGTCGGCGTCTCCCCGGACTCCCCGGAGAAGCTCGCCCGGTTCGCCGAGGAGGAGGCCCTCACCTTCCCGCTGGTCTCCGACCCGGAGAAGCAGGTGCTCGAGGCGTGGGGCGCGTGGGGCGAGAAGTCGCTGTACGGCAAGACGGTCACCGGCGTCATCCGGTCGACCGTGGTCGTCGACCCCGAGGGCGCCGTCCGGCTCGCGCAGTACAACGTCAAGGCCACGGGGCACGTCGCCAAGCTGCGGCGCGACCTCGGCATCGACGGCTGAGCCGAGCTCGACCCCCGGCGCCGCCGGGGCGCCGGCGGGAGTGGTGAAACGGCAGCCACGCCAGGTTTAGGTCCTGGTGCCCGAGAGGGCGTGCGGGTTCGAATCCCGTCTCCCGCACCCCGTCCGACCAGGCAGGACGCGTCACCCGGCCGGCCCGCCCGGCCACCCGGATGCGCGCCGCCGCGGACCCCGTCCGGGTGACCGGGCCGCGGATCCCTCAGGCCTCGTCTCACCCGCTCGACGGGAGGACGGGACCCGTGACGGCGTCCCGCGCGGGCGCGCAGCCCGCGCCGCGCGCGACGAGAGGCCGACGGATGACCGGGACCAGGGGTGCGACGGGTCGGGACGGCGGGGCGACGGCGGCGGTCGGGACCACCGCGGCACGCGGCCGGGGGCTCGGCTTCACCGGGAAGATCCTCCTGACCGTGTCGGCGGCGATCGCCATGACCGGCCTGCTGGGCTGGATCTCGATCCTCACGCTCTGGCAGAGCACGGAGCGCACCGAGCGGATGTACACCGACCACGTGACGGGGCTCGCGCTCGCCAGCCAGGTGGCGTCGCACCTGAATGACGCGCAGTCGATCGGCACCGACATGCGCGCGGCCCGGGACGCGGGCGACCCGTTCCGCGCCGACGGCCTGGCGGACGACCGCGGCGAGGCCGTCGGCGCGGCGCTCGGCGCGCTCGACGAGTACGCCGCGATCCCGGCGCTGACCGACGAGCTGAGCGCCGCGGCGGCGGACCTCCGCACCGCGCTCACCACCTACCAGAACCTGGTGGGCTCCAGCGAGGGCGCCGACAGCGCGGCCCGGGGCGCCGCCGGGCGCGTGGACACCCTGATCCAGGCCCAGACCGCCGCCGCGGCCGACGCCGCCCGCGAGGCGACCGCCGCGGGCGACCGCAGCGTGCTGGTGGAGCTCATCGCCCTGGGCGTCGCGGCCGTCGTGCCCGCCGTGGCCGGCGTGGTCGTGGCCCGCCGCCTCAGCCGCCGCCTGAACCGGGTGGCCGACGCCGCGCAGTCGCTGGCCGGAGGCGACCTGACCGTGGTCAGCGGGGTGACCGGCGCCGACGAGATCGGCCGCACCGCGGCCGCCCTGGACCGCGCCACCGCGGCGCTGCGCGAGACGGTCTCCGGCATCGACGGGACCGCCCGCACGGTCGCCGACGCCGCAGGCCGGCTGGAGCGCTCGGCGGGCCAGGTGGTGTCCGGGGCCGACCGCACGTCCGAGCAGGCGGTCGTCGTCGCCGGCGCCGCCGAGCAGGTGAACCGGGACGTGCACACCGTCGCGGCGGGCGCGGAGCAGATGGGCGCGTCGATCCGGGAGATCGCGCGGAACGCGGCCGAGGCCGCCGCCGTCGCCGGCAAGGCCACCGAGGCGGCCGCGCGCACGAACGAGCAGGTCACCCGCCTGGGCACGTCGTCCCAGGAGATCGGGAACGTCGTCAAGGTCATCACGTCGATCGCGGAGCAGACCAACCTGCTCGCCCTGAACGCCACCATCGAGGCGGCGCGCGCCGGCGAGGCCGGCAAGGGCTTCGCCGTCGTCGCCGGCGAGGTGAAGGAGCTCGCCCAGGAGACGGCCAAGGCCACCGAGGACATCGCGCGCCGCGTCGAGACGATCCAGGCGGACACCGAGGGCGCCGTCGCCGCCATCGGCGAGATCGGCACGATCATCGCGCGGATCGACGACTACCAGACGACGATCGCGTCCGCCGTCGAGGAGCAGACCGCCACCACGACCGAGATGAGCCGCTCGGTCGGCGACGCGGCGGCCGGGTCCGGGGAGATCGCCGCCACCATCACCGGCGTCGCGGACGCCTCCGCCGGGAGCACCGAGGAGCTCGGGCGGATGGGCGAGTCGATCGCCGAGCTCGCGCGGATGGCCGACGACCTGCGGACCCGGGTGGCGCAGTTCCGGCACTGAGCCGCCTGGACGCGACGACGCCCCCGCACGCTGCTCGCGTGCGGGGGCGTCGTCGGATGCGATGAGCTCGCGTCAGCTCTGCGCGGCCTTGGCCGCCTCGATCTGCGCACGGACGTCGTCCATGTCCAGCGCCTTGACCGCGTCGACCACCTGCTCCAGCGCCGGCGCCGGGAGGGCACCCGCCTGGTTGAACACGAGGATGCCCTCGCGGAAGGCCATCAGGGTCGGGATCGACGTGATCTGCAGCTCGGCCGCCAGCTGCTGCTCGGCCTCGGTGTCCACCTTCGCGTGCACGACGTCGGTGTGCGTCTCCGACGACTGCTCGAAGATCGGTCCGAAGCGCTTGCACGGCCCGCACCAGTCCGCCCAGAAGTCCACGAGCACGATGTCGTTCTCGGTGATGGTCTTCTGGATGGTGTCGGCCGTCAGCTCGGTCGTTGCCATCAGTCGCCTCCTGTTGTCGGTGTGGCCAGTAGAGCACCCGGACCTCGTCCAGTATTCCCGCGCGGGCCGGGCCTCGCCCGCGGGGATGCGCCGCACCGCGCGTCGGGCTGTCGCGCGGCCCCCGGGCCGGGGTACAACTGCCGGGTGACCGACACGGCTGACCTGCCCCGCGAGCCCGAGCGCCCCTCCGGGTGGCTGAGTCCCGAGGGCATCGCGGCGGCCCGCCGCTCGCTCCCCCTGCTCTACGTCGACGCCGTCCCCGTGCGGGTCGACGACTCCGGCGACGTGGTCGCCGTCGGCCTGCTGCTGCGGGTCACGCCCGAGGGCGTGATGTCCCGCGCGCTGGTCTCCGGCCGCGTGATGTACCACGAGCGGGTGCGCGACGCGCTGCTCCGGCACATCGAGAAGGACCTCGGCCCGGTCGCGCTGCCGCAGGTCCCGCCGACGCCGCAGCCGTTCACGGTCGCCGAGTACTTCCCGACCCCGGGCGTCACGCCGTACCACGACCCGCGCCAGCACGCGGTGTCGCTCGCGTACGTCGTACCGGTGACCGGCGACTGCCGGCCGCAGCAGGACGCGCTCGACCTGGCCTGGCTCACGCCCGAGGAGGCGTGCAGCGAGCAGGTGCAGGTCGAGATGAACGGCGGCCAGGGCCTGCTGCTGCGCCAGGCGATGGCGCACGTCGGCCGGATGCCCTGAGGCGGCGGCGGTGACCACCGAGGCGCGGACCCCCGGCGCGCCGGGCGGCGCGCCCGCCCGCTCCGGGCTGCTCGTCGTCGCCCGCGTGCTGCACGCCCTGCTCGCGCTGGCGGCCGCCGGGGGCGTCGTCCTCGAGGTGTCCCGCGCGCTCGCCGAAGGCCCCGGCGACGCCGGCACCACCACCGAGCGGCTGGTCCGGCTGTTCTCGTACTTCACGATCCAGTCGAACCTGCTGGTGCTCGTGGCCTCGGCGCTGCTCGCCGCCCGACCCGCGCGCGCCGGGCGGCTCATGGCCGTCCTGCACCTGGACGCGCTGCTGTGCATCGCCGTGACCGGCGTGGTCTACCACACGGTCCTCGCCGACGCGGGCGTCGACCTGACCCCGTCCGGCGACCTGGCGAACTTCCTGCTGCACACCGTGACGCCGGTCGGCACCTGGGTCGTGTGGCTGCTGGTGGGGCCACGCCCGCGGTTCGGCGGGGCGACCGTCGGGTGGTCGGTCGTCTACCCGCTGGCGTGGATCGCGTACACGTTCGTCCGCGGGGCGGCGGCGGGCTGGTACCCGTACCCGTTCCTCGACGCGGGCGCGCTCGGCCTGGCGACCGCCGCCCGCAACACGGCGCTGGTCGCGGTGGCGTTCCTGGTGCTGGCGCTGCTGGTCCGCCTCCTGGAGCGCGTCCTGCCGGCCACGCCGCGCGCCCGCTGACGCGCGCCGGAGGCGCCTACAGCTCGATCGCCGGCCAGTCCGCCAGGTCGGCGCGCATCGCGCGGTCGTGGGTCGCCACGACCACCGCCGCCGAGGTCAGCCGGAGCGCCTCCGTGAGCTCGTCGACCAGCGCGATCGACAGGTGGTTGGTCGGCTCGTCCAGCAGCAGCACGTGCGGGGCGGCCACCAGCGCGGCCGCGAGCTCGAACCGCCGCCGCTGGCCCACGGACAGCTCGCCGAGCGGCCGGTCCAGGTCCTCCTCCTCGAGCAGGCCCAGCGCGGCCACCGGCAGCACGTGCGCCGGGTCGAGGGCCCCCGACCGCAGCAGGTCCAGCGCGCGCCGCGCGGCGGCCTCGAACCCCGTGGTCGCGAGCCGGGCCGGGCTGTCGTCGTCCTGCACCAGCACCCCGAGCCGCACCCCGGGCGCGACCGACCGGTGCCCCCGGTCCAGCGGGGTGCGTCCCGCCAGCGCGCCGAGCAGCGTCGACTTGCCCGCGCCGTTCGCCCCCGTGACCAGCAGGCGGCCCGCGGGCGGCAGGTCGACCCGCACGCCGGGCAGGTCCAGCCGGCCCGCGACGCGCGGCGCGCGCAGCTCCAGCAGCGGGCCGCCGGCGTAGTCGGCGGGGATGCTCGGCAGGTCCGGGAACGCCAGCGCGGGCGGCGGCACCGGCACCTCGACCGCCTCGGCCTCGAGCTTCTGCACCAGCCGGTCGGCGGCCTTCACGTGGATCCGGGCGCGGGTGCCGCGGCGGTGCTTCTGCGAGCCCTTGGGCGGGCGCCACTCGTCGGACAGGCCCTCGTAGGACTCGTCGAGCCGCTGCGCCAGCTTCGCCGCGCGCTTGCGCTCCTGCGCGTACCGGGCCCGCCAGCGGCGCAGCGCCTGGTCCTTGGCGAACCGGTAGGTGGCGTACCGGGTCGCCCCGTACAGCACCGGGCGGCCGTCCATCGACGGGTCCAGGTCGAGGATCGCGGTCATCACGTCGTCGAGCAGCCGCCGGTCGTGCGTGACGATCACGACGACGCCCGGCCACTGCTGCAGCTGGGCGGTCAGGTAGTCGATCCCGCCGACGTCCAGGTGGTTGGTCGGCTCGTCCAGCAGCAGGACGTCGGCGCGCTCGGCGACGTGGCAGGCCAGCCGCGCGCGGTACGCCTCCCCCACGCTCAGCGTGTCCAGCCGGCGGTCCGGGTCGCGCGGGGCGCCGAACCGGGTGAGCGCCTCGTCCACGCGCCGGTCGACGTCCCAGGCCGCGAGCCGGTCGACCGCGGCGATCGCGTCGGCCAGCGCGGCGAGGTCGCCGCCCTCGTGGTCGAAGCCCGCGACCACCTCGTCCAGCCGCGCCGCGGCGGCGCGCACGTGGGACGCGGTCCGGCGCACCAGGTCGCCGATCGTCGACCCCGGGGGGACGTCGAGCTCCTGCTGCACGACCGACACGGACCCGGACCGCCGGACCTCGCCCGCGGTGGGCGCGAGGTCGCCGGCGAGCAGCCGGAGCAGCGTCGTCTTGCCCGCGCCGTTCTCCCCGACGACGCCGACCCGGTCGCCCGCGGACGCGGACAGGCCGACGCCGTCGAGGACCGGCCGCCCCGGGTACCCGAAGGTCAGGCCGTCCGCGACCAGGTGGACGTCAGCCACGCGGCTCCCGGCCGAGCACGGCGACGACGGCGGGCACCAGCGCGCGGAACGCCTGCCCGCGGTGCGAGATGCGGTTCTTCTCCTCCGGCGCGAGCTCCGCGCAGGTGAGGTCGCCGCCCGCGGGCACCAGGATCGGGTCGTAGCCGAACCCGTGCTCCCCGCGCGGCGTGGTCGCCAGCGTGCCGGCCAGGTGGCCGAGCTCGACGTGCTCCTCGCCCTCCGGGGTGACCAGCGCGGCGGCGCAGGTGAACCGCGCGCCGCGGTGCTCGGGCGCGATGTCCGACAGCTGCGCGAGCAGCAGGTCGAGGTTGGCGCGGTCGTCGCCGTGCCGGCCGGACCAGCGGGCGGAGAAGATGCCGGGCGCGCCGCCGAGGACGTCGACGGACAGGCCGGAGTCGTCCGCCACGGCGGGCAGGCCGGTGTGCGCGGCGAGCGCGCGGGCCTTGATCAGCGCGTTCTCCGCGAACGTCACGCCGTCCTCGACCGGCTCGGGCGCGCCGACGTCGCGGGCGCCGACCACCGAGGCCGGGTCCAGCCCGGGCAGGGCCGGCACGAGGATCGCGCGCAGCTCGCCGAGCTTGTGGGCGTTGTGCGTGGCGAGGACGAGGCGGGCCGGACCGGTCACGCGGTCACCGCCGGGTCCGCCGCGTGCGCCCCGCCGCGGACCGTGACGGTCTGCCCGGCCGGCAGCGCCAGCACCTCGCGCTGCACGCGCGCCAGCTCCGACGTGCCGACCAGCGCCAGGTCGAGCAGGGAGTCGAGCTCGGCGCGGTCGAACGGCGCGTGCTCGGCCGTGCCCTGCACCTCGACGAAGCTGCCCGAGCCGGTCACGACGACGTTCATGTCGGTGTCCGCGCGCACGTCCTCCTCGTACGGGAGGTCCAGCACGGGCCGGCCGCCGACGACGCCGACGCTCACCGCCGACACCGAGTCGCGCAGCACGACCTTGCGGGCGTCGACGGACCCCTGGGCGATGCCCCAGGCCACGGCGTCCGCGAGCGCCACGTAGGCGCCGGTCACGGACGCGGTGCGGGTGCCGCCGTCGGCCTGCAGCACGTCGCAGTCGAGCACGATCGTGTTCTCGCCCAGCGCCGCGACGTCGATGATCGCGCGCAGCGACCGGCCGATCAGCCGGGAGATCTCGTGCGTGCGGCCGCCGACCTTGCCCCGGACGGACTCGCGGTCGGACCGGGAGGACGTGGCGCGGGGCAGCATGGCGTACTCGGCGGTGACCCAGCCCTCGCCGGAACCCTTGCGCCAGCGCGGCACGCCCGCGGTGAACGACGCCACGCACAGCACCTTGGTGCCGCCGAACTCGACGAGCACGCTGCCCTCGCCCGCGTCCAGGTAGCGGCGGGTGATCGCGATCGGGCGGAGCTCGTCGACGGCGCGGCCGTCCGCGCGGGGTGCGGCGGCGCGGCCGCCCGCGGGCGCGCCGGAGGTGGTGACGGTGGGGTCGGAGGTCATCCCCCGAGCCTAACGACCCGCGCCGGGCGTCAGAGCGCGACGACCGTCCCCGGCCGCGCCAGGTCCAGCGGCCCGTCGTACGCCGCGGCCGCCTCCGCGAGGCTCTCCGCCGGGTCGTTCCACGCCACCAGGTGCGTGAGCAGCAGCCGGCGGGACCCGTTGCGCTGCGCCGCCAGGCCCGCGCGCCGGGCCGTCAGGTGCACCCCGCGCGGCGCGGCGGGCGTCGACTCGAGGTAGGCGGCCTCGGCCAGCAGCAGGTCCGCGTCCGCGGCGAGCTCGTCCAGGCCCGGGCACTCGTCGGTGTCCCCGGTGTACGCGAGCGTCACCGTGCGCGCCGGGTCGGCCTCGGACGGGCCCGTGACCCGGAAGCCGAACGCGGGCACCGGGTGCTCCACCGGCACCGGCTCGATGGTCAGCGGCCCGACCCGCACCGGCTCCCCCGCGCGCCAGGTGCCCAGCGCCAGGTGGTCGGCGGTGCTCGTGGCCGGGTCGTGGCCGGACAGCTGCGCCAGCCGCTCGCGGACGCCCTCGGGGCCGTGCAGCGGCAGCGGCGTCGGCCGGGCGCCGCGCGGGTCGTAGCGCAGCATGACGCCGAGCACGACGACGTCGGCGACGTGGTCCGCGTGCAGGTGGCTGATCGCGACCGCGTCGAGGTCGGCCGGGGCGAGGTGCCGCTGCAGCGGGCCCAGCGCGCCGTTTCCGAGGTCGAGCAGCACGTTCCACGTGCGTGAGGTGCCCGTACCGTCCGGGCCCTCGGCCTGCACCAGGTAGCACGACGCCGCCGAGTCCGGGCCGGGGAACGAGCCCGCGCTGCCGACGACCACGAGCCTCATCCGCGGGTGCCCCTTCCGCACGCGTGTCGGCGCACCGACGTCCGCCGGCGGCCCAGGGAGCCATGATGCCGTGCGGGGCGCCGCGGCGGGCGGCGGTCGGTCCCGGCGGGGACGTGTCGCTCGTCACGGGGCGGCGCGGGCGGCGCGCCGACGGGCGCCGCGGCCGAGCCCGGCCGTCAGCGCAGCGCGCCGCGCGCCTCCACGTGCCGCACCTCGGGGCCGAGGAACCGCCGGGCCAGCGTCGCGAACGAGTCCGGGTCGCCGGTCGCGAGGAACCGGTGCTCCGGGGCGCCGGCGGCCGGGTCGCGCTCGAGGTCGTGCGCCACCAGCTGGCGGTACACGTCCTTGGCGGTCTCCTCCGCGGAGGACACCAGCGTGACGTCCTCGCCCATGACGTACGAGATCACGCCGGTCAGCAGCGGGTAGTGCGTGCAGCCGAGCACCAGGGTGTCCACGCCGGCCTCCTTGACCGGGCGCAGGTACTCCTCGGCGACGCTCAGCAGCTCGGGCCCGGACGTCACGCCCGCCTCGACGAACTCGACGAACCGCGGGCACGCCTGGGTGGTCAGCTGCACGCCCGGGGCCACGGCGAAGGCGTCGTCGTACGACTTCGACTTCACGGTCGACTCGGTCGCGATCACGCCGATCCTGCCCGTGCGGGTCGCGGCGACCGCCCGGCGCGCGGCCGGCAGGATCACCTCGACCACCGGCAGGCCGCGGCGCAGGGTGTACCGCTCGCGGGCGTCGCGGAGCACGGCGGAGGACGCGGTGTTGCAGGCGATGACCAGCATCTTCACGCCGGCGTCGACCAGGTCGTCCATCACCTCGAGCGCGTGCGCGCGGACCGCCGCCAGCGGCTTCGTGCCGTACGGGGTGTTGAGGGTGTCGCCGATGTAGAGCACCGACTCGTGCGGGAGCTGGTCGATGATCGCCCGCGCGTTGGTGAGCCCACCCACCCCCGAGTCGAAGATCCCGATGGGTGCGTCGTTCACGGCACCGATCCTAGTCCTGGCGGCCGGGCGCGTCCGGCAGGTCGGCCAGCAGGCACGCCATCAGGGTCTCCTGCCACCAGCCGAGCGCCAGGAACACCGAGCCGAGGTACTGCCGGGCCTGACCCGCCGCGTCGCCCGGGCGGCCGCGGACCACCTCGTGCTCCAGGCGCTCGCTCGCCTCCTCGTCGACGACGCCCAGCCGCTCGCCCAGCACCAGGCGGACGTCCGTGAGCGTGGCCGCGAGCGCCGGGGCCTGCTCCTTGGCGACGCGCACGACCGCGACGGCCTCGTGCCGGCCCCGCGACCGGCGGCGGCGGCCGTGCGGGTGGTCGTCGTCGGGGGCGCCGTGCGCGTCGGGGGCGTCCGGACCGCCGGGCTCGTCCGCCCCGTGCCCCAGCGCCTCGACGGTCAGCGCGTCGAACAGCACCGCCAGCCGCTCGATCTTCTGCTGCCGCAGGTCGTCCTCGGTCAGCCGGCGGAACTCCGCCGCCACGGCGTCGTCGTCCCGGGACGCGTCGGGCAGCAGCCGGTGCACGGCCGGGTCGTCGGGCGCGGGCAGCGGGTCGAGCCGCAGCCGCACCCCGAGCGCCGCGTCGTCGGCCGCGGCCGCGCGCCCCGGCCGGGCGCTGCCGGTCTCCCGCGCGCGGTCCTCGAACCGCCCGCCGCCCAGCAGCTCCGCGACGTCGGCCACCACGGTCGCGAGCACCTCCCGCTCGCCCGGGTCCACCTCCGCGACCAGCTCGTCGCCCTCCCGCCGGAACGCCCGCACCTAGGCGTCGCTCCGCTGCAGGGTGGCCCACAGGCCGAAGGAGTGCATGGCCTGCACGTCCACCTCCATCTGCTCCCGGTTGCCCGTCGACACCGCCGACCGGCCCTCCTCGTGCACCTCGAGCATGAGCTTCTCCGCCTTCTCCTGCGGGTACCCGAAGTACGACCGGAAGACGTAGGTCACGTAGGACATGAGGTTCACCGGGTCGTTCCAGACGATCGTGACCCAGGCGTCGGCGAGCTGCCCGTCGGCGCGGGCGGTCTCCTCGGGTGCGATCTCCACGGACACCCGACCACTGTAGGTCCCGCGGCGACGCGGACCCGCAGGTCGGCGCCTACCGTGGGCACATGACCGCACCGAGCACGCCGAGCACGGCCCTGCTGACCGACCGCTACGAGCTGACCATGCTCCAGGCCGCCCTCGCGGACGGCACCGCCGGGCGCCGGTGCGTGTTCGAGGTGTTCACCCGGCGCCTGCCCCACGGCCGCCGGTACGGCGTGCTCGCCGGGACCGGGCGGGTGCTGGAGGCGCTCGCCGACTTCCGGTTCGGCCCCGAGGAGCTGGACTGGCTGGCCCGGGAGCGCGTCGTCGACGACGCCACGCTGGCGTACCTGGCGGACTACCGGTTCACCGGCTCGGTGCGCGGGTACGCCGAGGGCGAGATGTTCTTCCCGCACTCCCCCGTGCTCACCGTCGAGGGCACGTTCGCCGAGGCCGTGCTGCTCGAGACGGTGGTGCTGTCGGTCCTCAACTACGACTCGGCGATCGCGTCGGCCGCGTCCCGGATGACCAGCGCCGCCATCGGCCGGCCGGTCCTGGAGATGGGCGCCCGCCGCGCGCACGAGCAGGCCGCGGTCGCCGCCGCGCGCGCCGCGGCCGTCGCCGGGTTCGCCGGGACGTCGAACCTGGAGGCCGGGCGCCGGTACGGGCTGCCCACGATCGGCACCGCGGCGCACGCCTTCACGCTGCTGCACGACGACGAGGAGGCGGCCTTCGCCGCGCAGGTCGCCTCGGCGGGCCCCGGCACGACGCTGCTGGTCGACACGTACGACGTGCGCCGGGGCGTCGAGCGGGCGGTCGCCGCGGCGGGGCCCGGCCTCGGGGCGGTGCGGCTCGATTCCGGCGACCTCGGCGTGCTCGCGCAGGAGGTCCGCGCCCAGCTCGACGGCCTCGGCGCGCGGGACACCAAGATCGTCGTCACCTCCGACCTGGACGAGTACGCGATCGCGGCGCTGGCGGTCGCGCCCGTGGACTCCTACGGCGTCGGCACCTCGCTGGTCACCGGCTCCGGGGCCCCCACCTGCGGGATGGTCTACAAGCTCGTGGCCCGCGAGGGGTCCGACGGCCGGCTCGCGCCGGTCGCGAAGGCGTCGAAGGCCAAGGAGTCGGTCGGCGGCCGGAAGTCGGCGGCCCGGCGGCTCGACGGCGACGGCCGGGCGGTCGAGGAGGTCGTGGTCGACGGCCCCGACGAGGCGGTGGCGGCGTGGGCGCCGTCCGAGGACGACCTGCGCGCGCTCGTGGTGCCGCTCGTGACCGACGGCGAGGTCCTCCCGGGCTGGACCGGACCCGAGGGCGTGGCCGCGGCGACGGCCCGGCACGCGGCGTCCCGCGACGAGCTCCCGCGCGGCGCCCGGCGCCTGTCCGCCGACGAGGCGGCGATCCCGACGGTGACGCTCACGCTCTGAGCGCGGTCGGGGCACGGTCCGGCCCCGGGCACACGACGGCGCCCGCGCTCCAGGGGGGTGCGCGGGCGCCGTCGTGGCGTACTGCGTGATCGCTAGACGCGAGCCTTCCCGCGGCGCAGCAGGCCGAGGATCAGGCTGACGACGAGGACGGCGATACCGATCCAGATGAGGATCTTGGCGGCCTCGACGGCCACGCCGACGATCAGCAGGACAGCACCGATGATGATGAGGATCAGCCACGTGGGCATCTGACGGCTCCCTTTCGTTCTGCGCATCGCGCCACCGGGGGTCTTCCCGGTGAACGCGCTGTTCACGGGGATGACGATGGCACCGATCCTGAGGTTCGGCACGTCGAACGCAGCGGTTGCACGCCGGCGGCGCGATGGTAAGGCGACGCGCTGACCTGCGGGTTCGCGTCGAATGTGACGTCGGTCAGCGCTTGCCGACGAACCAGCCGCGCAGCATCGCCACCCGCGCCTCGAGCTGCTTCGGGTCCGCCAGGGCCACCTCCGGCCCGCCGCACCGGCGCCGCAGCTCCGTGTGCACTGCGCCGTGCGGCTGCCCGCTCTTGCGGGACCACGCGCCCACCAGCTGGGCGAGCTCCTTGCGCAGCTCGGCCTGCTTGCGGTGGTCCATCTCGGCCCGGTCCTCGGCGGGCTGCGCCTTGGACCGCTTGGCGCTCTGCTGGCTCGCCTGGCGCTGCCGCAGCAGCGTCGTCACCTGGTCGGGGTCGAGCAGGCCGGGCAGCCCGAGGAAGTCGAGCTCCTCGTCCGAGCCGACGTCCGCGCCGGTGCCGAACTCGCCGCCGTCGAACAGCACGCGGTCGAACGACGCCTGCGCCTCCAGCGCCTCGAACGTGCCCTGCAGGGCGTCCGACCCCTTCTCGGCGCGGTTCGCCTGCGCGACCAGCGCGTCCTCGGGGTTGTAGCCCTCGCCCTGCTCCTCCGCCGTGAGCGGGCGGTCGAGCGCGTGGTCCCGCTCGACCTCCATGCTGTTCGCCAGCGCCAGCAGCGGGGCGACGCTCGGCAGGAACACCGACGCCGTCTCGCCGCGCTTGCGGGCGCGGACGAACCGGCCGATGGCCTGCGCGAAGAACAGCGGCGTGGACGTGCTGGTGGCGTAGACGCCGACCGCGAGCCGCGGGACGTCGACGCCCTCGGAGACCATGCGGACCGCGACCAGCCAGCGCTCGTCGGAGGCGGAGAACTCGTCGATCCGGGCGCTCGCGCCGTCGTCGTCGGAGAGCACCACCGTCGGCGACTTCCCGGTGAGCCGGGCGATGTGCCCGGCGTACGCGCGGGCGTCGGTCTGGTCGGTCGCGATGATCATGGCGCCCGCGTCCGGCACGGTGCGGCGGACCTCGGTCAGCCGGCGGTCGGCCGCGGCGATCACGGACGGGATCCACTCGCCGTCCGGGTTCAGCGCCGTGCGCCACGCCTGCGCGGTCATGTCCTTGGTCAGCGGCTCGCCGAGGCGCGCGCTGACCTCGTCGCCGGCCTTGGTGCGCCAGCGCATGGACCCGGAGTACGTGAGGAACAGCACGGGGCGGACGACGTGGTCCCGCAGCGCCTCGGAGTACCCGTACGTGTAGTCGGCCTTGCTGCGGCGGATGCCGTCGACGCCGCGCTCGTACTCGACGAACGGGATCTGCGCGGTGTCGCTGCGGAACGGCGTGCCCGTCAGCGACAGCCGGCGGGTGGCGCCCTCGAACGCCTCGTGGACCGCGTCGCCCCAGGACAGCGCGTCGCCGCCGTGGTGCACCTCGTCGAGGATCACCAGCGTGCGGGCGGCCGTCGTGCGGGCGGCGTGCAGCGCGGGCTTGGACGCCACGCCGGCGTAGGTCAGCGCCACGCCGTCGAAGCCGTGCCCGTGCCGGCCCTGGGAGTTCTTGAAGTTCGGGTCCAGCTTGATGCCGACCCGCGCGGCGGCGTCGGCCCACTGGTGCTTGAGGTGCTCCGTGGGCGCGACGACGGTCACGCGGCGCACGATGCCGGCCTGCAGCAGCTCGGTCGCGATGCGCAGCGCGAAGGTCGTCTTGCCCGCGCCCGGCGTCGCGACCGCGAGGAAGTCCCGCGGCTCGGTCGTCAGGTACTGCTCGAGGGCCTCGGCCTGCCAGGCACGCAGCTTGCCCGCCGTCCCCCAGGGCGCACGCGCAGGGAACGCCGGGGGCAGCTGCGATGCTGCCGACGGCGAGGCGTGCGTGCTGGGTGCGGAGGCGGGGCGGTCCGCGGCGCTCACTGTCCGCCGGAGGAGTCGCCGGACCCCTTGCCGCGGCCGAAGCCCCAGCGGCGTCCGCCGCCCGAGCCCGAGCCGGAGTCCCCGTCGCCGCCGTCCTGCGGCTCGCGGAGACCCTCGTAGATCTCCTTGCACACCGGGCACACGGGGAACTTGTTCGGGTCCCGGCCCGGCACCCACACCTTCCCGCAGAGCGCGACCACGGGCTTGCCGGACATCGCCGACTCCATGATCTTCTCCTTGCGCACGTAGTGCGCGAAGCGCTCGTGGTCCCCGGGCTCGGCGGTCTGCTCGGCGGGCCGCTCCAGCAGCCCGGTCCCCGCGCCGGTGCTGGGGTCCGAGAGTCGGTCCGGCTCGGTGCTCGGCGGCAGGGGCTCACTCATGGCGACCACTCTACGCGGCCCCTCCGACGCCCCCGGGGCCGGCGCGCGCCGGCCGCCGCGGGCTCGCGCCGCGCGCGGCCGACCGGTGAGGTCGTCACAAGCCGGTGAGGTCGTCACTCGTTCCTGACGACCTCATCAGCTTGTGACGACCTCACGGCCGGGTGCGAGATCCGCCGGGACGGGTGCGGCCGTCGAGCGCCGCGCGCACCCGTCGGGCGAGCGCCGCGGGGGTCCGCAGGTCGGTCCACGTGACGCGAAGCACACGCCAGCCCGCCTCCTCGAGGGCGTCCTGGCGGCGCTTCTCCGCGAACACCGCGGCGGCCGCGGCCCGGGCACCCCCACCGCTGTACTTCACGTACCCGTCGAACTCCAGCAGCAGCCGCGCGTCGGGCCAGCCGAGGTCGGAACGGAACCGCCCCGACGCCGTCTCCACGGGCACCTGGAGCTGCGGGGCGGGCACCCCGTGGCGGGCGAGGTGCCACCGGGTCAGCGACTCGCCGGGCGACTCCGACCCGCCGTCCGCGAAAGCCAGGACCTCACGGGCCCGTGCGATCCCCCGCCCGCCGGCGCGCTCCCGCAGCAGCGCACCGATCCGACCCTCGTCGGCGCCGGCGCGCAGGGCCGCGTCCGCGACGACGACGCCCGCCTCCCGGGAGAGGAGGCAGGCGCAGTCGACGGCCGTCCGCGCGAGCGACGTCACCGGGAAGCCGCCGACCTGGTCCCGGTCGACGTCGGGAACCGCGGCGTGGTGCCGGACCACCGCGGGGTCCCGGTGCGACCGCGACCGGCTGCGCTGCGTGACGTGCACCTCGTCGAGCACCTCGAGCAGCTCGCACCGCCACAGCAGGGCCGCCGACGTGTGACTGAACACGATCGCCGACCGGCTGTCCGCGTGCACCGCGGCGATCCTCGCGAGCACCGCACGGCGGCGCTCCTCGTGCGGCGGTTCGGCGCCGCCGCCGTCGGGTGGTGACAGGTATGCGCCACGTCGGAGTCGTCGCCAGGCGTCGTCGCGGCGCACCAGGGCGAGGTCCTCGGGCTCGGCGTCGCGGGCGAGCAGGAGCCCGCCGCGGGCGCGTCGGCGCAGGTGCTGGGTGGTCTCGCGGCCGGGAGGCATCTCGGCACTGTGCCCGTCGACCGGCGCCACGGACCAGCCCGGCCCGCTCGGCCTGGGGACGAGCACCGGCGTGCCGCGCCGTACGCGGGGTGTCGGGGCGTGGCCGCGGTGCCGCCCGCACCCGTGACGTCGGCGCCCGGTCGTCACCAGCCGGTGAGGTCGTCACCACGTGGTGAGGTCGTCACCAACGAATGACGACCTCACCAACGAGTGACGACCTCACCGACGCGTGCGGGCCCGCCGGCACCTGGGCGCGCAGCTACGAGCGGAGGATGCTCTGCATCTTCTTGCCGCGGGCCAGCTCGTCCACCAGCTTGTCCATCCAGCGGATCTGCTGCATGAGCGGGTCCTCGATCTCCTCGACGCGGACGCCGCAGACCACGCCCCTGATCAGCTCCGCGTCGGGGTTCATCCTCGGGGCGCGGGCGAAGAACTCCTCCAGGGTGCGCTCGTCCGCGACCGCCGCCGCCAGAGCCGCCTCGTCGTAGCCGGTCAGCCACTCCAGGACCGCGCCGAGCTCGGCGACGTCGCGCCCCTTGCGCTCGACCTTCGTCACGTAGTGCGGGTAGATCGCGGCGAACGGCGTCCCGAAGATCCGGTGCCCCGGCACGCTCAGATCCCCTGCCAGTCCGGCTTCGCGTCGAACGTCTCCCGGTAGTACGACGCGAGCTGCAGCCGCCCGGCCGCGGCCTCGTCGACCAGGACCGTCGCGTGCGGGTGGTGCTGCAGGACCGTGCCGGGCCACATGGCGCTGACCGAGCCCTCGACGAGCTGGTGCACCGCCTCGGCCTTGTGCTTCCCGCCGGCCAGCAGCACGACGTGCCGCGCGGACATGATCGTCGCGAGGCCCTGGGTGAGGCAGTGCGTCGGCACCTGGGAGACGTCGCCGCCGAAGAACCGCGCGTTGTCCTCGCGGGTCTGCCGGGTGAGCGTCTTGATCCGGGTGCGGGACGCGAGCGACGAGCCGGGCTCGTTGAACGCGATGTGCCCGTCGGTGCCGACGCCGAGGATCTGCACGTCCACGCCGCCGGCGTCCGCGATGGCCGCCTCGTAGGCCGCGCACGCTCCCGGGATGTCGTCCGCGAGCCCGTCGGGGCCGTGCACGTCGTCCGGGTCGATGTCGACGCGGGACGCGAACTCCTTCTCGATGACGTTGCGGTACCGCTCGGGGTGGTCGGCGGGCAGGCCGACGTACTCGTCGAGCATGAAGGCGCGCACCCCGGCGAAGGACAGCCTCTCCTCCGCGTGCCGGCGCGCGAGCTCGTCGTAGACGGCCAGCGGGCTGGACCCGGTGGCGATGCCGAGCACCGCGCGCCCGCCGTCCGCGGCGCGCCCCCGCACGACCCGCTCGATCGCGTCGGCGGCCAGCCGCGCGAGCTCGGGGCCCGGGGCGATGACGACCTCCATCAGGACTCCTTCCGTCCGACCAGCGCGGCGCCCACGGCACCCACCGGCACTCCGCGCGGCGCGAGGGTCACCCGCTCCGCCATGTGCATCGCGGCCAGGAACGCGGAGTCCCGGGCCTCGTCGTCCAGCCGTGCGCGCACCACCCGCAGCAGCGGGTCGCCGAGCTCGGCGACCCCGCCCCCGACGACGACGTGCGCGACGTCGGTGGTGAGCAGGAGCACGCGCACCGCGGCGGCCACGGCCCCGGCGAACCGGTCGCGCACCGCCACGGCACCAGCATCCCCGGAGTCGGCCGCCTCGAACAGGGCCACCGGCGCGGGTCGGTCGCCGGGCCCGGGCCACGCGGCGGACAGCGCGCCGCCGGACGCGTACTGCTCGAGGCAGCCGCGCTGGCCGCACGGGCACGGCAGCCCGCCGGGGACGTGCACCAGGTGGCCGATCTCGCCGGCGACGCCCGACGCGCCGCGCCGCAGCCGGCCGTCCAGCACGAGGCCCGCGGCCAGGCCGGTGCCGAGCGCCAGGAACGCGAGGTCCGGGGCGGGGTCGGGCAGCAGGTGGGCGGCGCCGAGCGCCGCCACGTTGAGGTCGTTCTCCAGCCGCACCGGCACCCCGTCGAGCGCGGCCGACACCCGCGCCGCGAGCGGCACCGCCACCTCGATGCCGAGGTTGACCGCGTGCTCGACGCGCCCGGTCGCGGGGTCGACGATGCCGGGCAGCCCGATACCGACGCCGACGAGCGACCCCGGCGTCAGCCCGGCCTGCGCGACCAGTGCCCGCACGGCCTCGGCGGCGGTCCCGGCGACGCCGTCGCCTCCGGGCCGGGCGGCGAGCCGCACCGACGGTCCGACGGCGCCGTCCGGCGCGACCAGCACGCCGAGCGTCTTGGTGCCGCCGACGTCGAGCCCCACGGACCACCCCGCGGCGACGTCCGGGCCGGCGGCGGGCCCGGTGGCCCCGGCCGGCGCCGGCACGCCCGGCCCCTCCGGCCCCGCGGACGCGCCGCGCGGCCAGGTCATCAGCTCGTCCACGTCAGCCCTTCACCGCTCCGGACACCAGCCCCGAGGTCATCCTGCCCTGCACCAGCAGGAAGAAGACGATCACGGGGACGGCGATGAGTGTCGACGCGGCCATGACCTCGCCCCAGTCGACCCCGCGGTTCGCGGACGCCGCGAGGAACGACCGCAGCCACAGCGGCAGCGTGCGGGCGGACTCGGCGGGCAGCGCGACGAGCGCGACGGTGAACTCGTTCCAGGCCTGCAGGAACGCGTACACCCCGGAGGCGACCAGGCCGGGCGCGAGCAGCGGGAACGTGATCCGCAGGAACGCCTTGACCCGGCTGAGCCCGTCGACCATCGCGGCCTCCTCGAGCTCGATCGGCACGCCCGCGACGAAGCCGCGCAGCATCCAGATCGTGAACGGCACGACGGCCGCGGTGTACAGGATCGAGACGCCGATGACGCTGTTCAGCAGGTTGACCGACGACAGCATCTTGTACTGCGCGATGAACAGGCCCTCGGCGGGCAGCATCTGGACGAACAGCACCGCGATGACGAACGTCAGCCGCCCGCGGAACCGGAACCGGCTGATCGCGAGCGCCGCGAGGAACGCGAACACCAGCACGGCCACGACGGTGACGGCGGTGATCGCGAGGCTCATCCGCAGCGCGGTGCCGAACCCCGCCCCGTCGAGCACGGACCGGAAGTTCGCCAGCGTGGCGCCGGTCGGCAGGAACGTCGGCGTCGTGGAGCGCAGCCGGGAGCCCGGCAGCACCGAGGACAGCACCATCCAGTAGACGGGGAACGCCCAGACGACGGCGATGACGACGGCCAGCAGCCCGAGCAGCGCACGGCGGACCCGGCGGCCCAGCCGGCCGCCGGCGGCGCCCCGTCGCGGCCGCGGCCCGGAGGCGCTCGGCACCGCGGGGGTCCCGGCGCGGGCGGGCGGGGCGGCGACCGGGTCCACCGACCCGGCGGGGCCCGCGGGGGACGTGGTGGCGCTCATGCGTCCTCCTTCAGCAGGTTCCGGACGTACGGCCAGCTCAGCAGCACGGTCAGCGCGAGCACGAAGATCGACACGGCGGCCGCGCCGGCGAAGTCCTGCCGGCCGATGCCGAGCTCGAAGATGAAGTTGCCCAGCAGGTTGGTCTCGCTGACCGGGGCGCCGCTGTCCTGCAGGAGCCGGATCTGCGCGAACACCCGCAGGTCCCAGATGATCTGCAGCAGCAGCACGATCGACAGCACGGGACGGATCAGCGGCATCGTGATGTGCCAGAGGATCCGGGTCGGGCCGGCGCCGTCGATGCGGGCGGCCTCGAGCACCTCGTCGGACACCTGCGTCAGCGCGGCGTAGACGGACAGCGCCACGAACGGCACCGACATCCACACGATGATCACGGTCGCGACGAAGAAGAACGACAGCGGCTGGGCGAGCCACGCGTGCCCGCTGTACTGGTCGAAGCCCAGCTGGACCAGCAGCCAGTTGACGACGCCGGTGCGCCAGTCGAACAGCCACTTCCACACGGTGACGGCGGCGACCATCGGCATGGCCCAGGCGAGCAGCAGGGCGACCTGCAGCACGATCCGGACGACCGGGTGCACGGCCTTCATCAGCAGCGCGAACAGCACGCCGAGGATCACGGTGGCGAACGCGTTGACCAGGCAGAACACGATGGAGCGGGCGACGACGGCCCACAGCCGGTCGTCGGTGAAGATGCGGGCGTAGTTGTCGAGCCCGACGAACGTCGGCGGCTGGCCGAACTGCTGCGCCAGGCCGAACTCCTGCATCGACGTGATGACCTGCCAGTACAGCGGGTACCCCATGCCGGCGACCAGGACGAGGACGGCGGGGACCAGCAGGACGTAGGCGGTGAGGCCGGGCCGGCGACGGCGCGGCCGGTGCGCGGCGGGCGCGGGGGCCGCCGGCGGCGCGGGCGGGGTGGCCGGCCCGGGGCGGGCCGCGGTGGTGGACATGGCACCTCTCCTGACGAGCGGTGGCCGGACGGTCCCGGGGGGGGGGGGGGGGGGGGGGGGGGGGGGGGGGGGGGGGGGGGGGGGGGGGGGGGGGGGGGGGGGGGGGGGGG